>JACPZN010000352.1 GCA_016195505.1 Nitrospirota bacterium
AGGTGGAGGCGAAGGCCATCCCAGGCCACCACCAATACTTAAATAATTCTGATGGTGCCGTGCGTCGAAAGGTCTCGACCCACGAAGCGGATGGGTGCAAGCCGCCAAAATAGGCACAGAGCGCAAGGCCTCCCCCGAGAATTGTCACACTCAACAACTGAACCAGCGCGGCCATCTGCCCGTCCGCGAATATAAGTCCAGACGATGCTGCAAACCCACCGACAACCAATCCCACTGCAACCCAGAGACCCACCTGTGAGGCGCGGCTCTGCAACAAGACTCGGAGTGCCCCTCCATCAGGGAAGGTAAGAAACGGACGCCCCATGACCGAGAGCTTACGCACATGACCGATCTCGAATGCGTCACGAGCAACGGCTGTACTGGAGATGATGATTGCCATCATCGCCGGGCCGTCAGGGTGCTGGAGATAGTTGTATCCCACGATCCACAAGAGTGCGAGCACCAGCAGCGAAAGCTGGATGCCGTAGACCGCGCCGATCCAGCCAACCAACCAGCCGAGTAGACGACTCCGATCTTCACGCACAATCACCGACCACGACGCAGATCGTCCGACCCGATAGGCCAAGACTGCCGTCACCCCCGCCATCAAGCTGCTCACTGACAACAACACCAGGGGGTCCGCAAGCGGCACCAGGTGCTTGGCCAGTCGATAGACCCCGAATCCAACCAACCCAGGCACGAACATGACCATTCGCTTCCGCTTACGGACAGCATCCTCAGTTACAGCCAGACTCAAACTCGGAAGCACCCGCAACGCCATTCGATGCAACATCACAACACCCGTGATGGGTGATGAGTGATGCGTGAACGGTGACGGGAAACGTACAACCCTCTTCGCTCATCACTCATCACAGATCACCCTTCACTCTTCTGCGCCGCCATCCCGAAATACTTCGCCTTCACTTCTTCCATCAGCGCCACGGTGATGCGAGACGTTCCACGATCCACTGCCGTGCGCTCCAGTTCGATCCGTGCCATTGCGCGCACAGGCGCCGGAACCTTGTCCAATCGACGTTCTGCTTCAGGATCCCACTCGATCCGTTCCCTTGTTCGCGGCTGGAGCAATGTGTCATAGGTCACCACGCGCTCGCCGCGACTGCGAACATTCTGTTCGACATCCTCGCGAAAGAACGGAGCCAGATAGGGCGGCATGCGATCTAAACGGTGCAATGCCTCGTCCGTCCACATCAAGCGATCGACGAGCTCGTTCGTCTGTCCAGCCGGCACATCCACACCGACTTTCAACCCGCAACCGCGGCACTCGTTCCGGATAAACCACTGCAGCGCGCCGTATTCATAGGCCCGCTCTTCAATACCTTCCGTATGCATCCAGCGACCGCAGCCACAGGTCAGCATAACTAAACCTCGTGACGAGTGACGCGTGATGTGCAATGCGTCTGAGAGCACTCTCTTTTCAGGAATCCCCGCTTAGAGTGCCCATCACACATCACCCATCACTTATCCTATCTTTCCGGGATACAGGATATAGAGCATCGTGTAGGTCGTCGTACCGGTTACAAAAAGGATGCAATAGATGATCATCGTGAATCGGCCGAGCGCGCGGTGACGCCTGGCCCCGTCTGGCCAGATTCGCTGAATCGTCATTTCAACTGCGAAGACGAAGGCGACCAGGAACAGAAATGCCAGATAGACTTCCAGCTTCCGGGTAGAAAATCCAGCAGTTGCTACGCGCGAGAAAAATAACCCGAGCACCACAACTGCAATCCCGCCCAATATGAGTCCAACCTTCCTCCACGTCGTCGGGCATCGGCTTTTCGTTTACGCGCCTGGAGCCACCCGAGCACAAACAGGACGGTAAAGAGCGTGGCCATCAACTGGCTCAAGTCCGCCCCGGTTGTTGCATGAGTGCCAAGAAAGCCTGGATCGCGTAACCAGTCCATTGCTACTTCTTTCGTCGCTCGTATCTCGTGTAGGGTATCTCGGAATTCAGTTCGCGCTTCATGAACTGCGCTTCACGCTTCACGAGATTTCACACCCTGCACTGCGGCCGTTTTCTCTAACTCAGCGACGGAAGTAAATCCTGCTTTCGTCATCCACTGAATTGCGTCGCTGGTCCTATAGCAACTTCCCTGTTGGGTATTGACCAGAATATGCACGGCAAACGCGGTAGTCCAAGCCGGGCCCGTTCCCGCCTCGTCCAGAAATCGATCCTTAATGACCAACCTTCCACCCGGCACCAGATGAGTGAACACTTTGCTCACCAGAGCCGCATTGGTGTCGAACGTTTGATAGTGCAGGATATCGGACATCAATACGACATCGTACGGACCGCCGAGTGTGTCCCTGTTGAAGTCTCCGGGAACCAGCGCAATGCGCGATTCCAGCCCTGCATCTTTTACCGTTTTCTCGGTCAAGCTCAACGTGGCAGGAAGATCAAAAACCGTCGCGGTCAATTCGGGATAGACCTGGCAAAACGCGATCGCGTTGGTCCCTGCACCACCACCCAAATCCAACATGCGCCCCGGCCCCATCAGTTTCAGCCGTTTGGCAAAATCCGGCCCGCTTTGCTGCCCAATCCGATGGAGCACAGCCAACACGTTGCTTCCCAGCTCTGGATTAGTCTCGAAGACATGTCGATCGACTGACCGCTGTCCGGTTCGAATCGTATCCTCCAGCTTTCCCCAGTTATTCCATTCTGCATGGTGTAGTTGAAGGAGGTGACCGATGTACTGAGGCGACTGCCTGACAAGGTGCTTCTCTGCCGTTGAGGAGTTTCCATACACATTCCCCTCTTTCATCAGCAATCTCATCGCCACGAGCGCGTTCAGCAGAAGACAGAGGGTCGGTTCGTGAGCTGCGATTCGGTCCGCGGCCTCCTTGGCTGTTTTCGGCTTTCCATCCAATGCAGAGAATATGTCCAGCTTGACCGCTGTCAACAGGATTTTGGTCTCCCAGTAATAACCCAGCTGGAAGATCTCTGCGAGCGAGAGTTCTCGTGACACACCACTCCCTCAAGCAATGCGCTTTGAAAATTGGCATCTTACCCAGAGCGGAAACTGAAAGGCAAGACGGTGGATTCGGCGGAACAGTCCGCACAAACAGGAAGGGCAGCGGATTGCTCCGCTGCCCTTCGTTGCCAGTGACCCCACGAAAACCCAAACGTAGCTTACTTGATTTCGGCCTTCAGATTGGCCGTTCCGCCGTCTGCTACTTCAACCTCAAACTCTACCTTCTTGCCCTTGGCGGCAAAAGGATGCCACGCTACAACCTTGTGCTTGCCCGGGGGGACGTCCTTGATTTCGAATGAACCGTCATCCTTCACAACAGCGAAGTGCGGGTTCGACACCGGGAGGAAGAAGGATTGCATGAACTCATGCTGGTCGCACTGTAAACGAAAGTAGCCGTCCTTCTCTGCACCGCCCCGGAACACGACCGGCTTGTCAAGCTTGTCACCCTTCTTGGCCAGACCGATGTTGAAACCGGTCGCCGAGCTCGAACCCTTCACGACAAAGCTGTGCGGATTGTGGAGCACGCCCTGGACAGACTTGGGATCGTCGGGATCGGCATCGGTGT
>JACPZN010000353.1 GCA_016195505.1 Nitrospirota bacterium
CATTCTAAACTTGTCTAGCGCGAGGAGGAGCCTGTGAAACGATTGTCTGTGCGAACTACGCTGGTGTTGGAATTGGCGATGACTTTGCTGATCGCGGCCGGCTGTGCAGGAAAGGGCGAGCTTCGCTACCTCGACCTACACACCAAGCAGCCGATTGCGCAGTATGCTGAGATGGAGCCGGTGAAAATCGTCATTGAGCCGTTTGAGGACCGACGCGTGGAGAAAAGCCGAGTCGGGATGCGCAGCCACCTCTGGGGCGGCGTTACGTACTTCAACGTGGCGGGTGAACAGCCCGTTGACGTAATCGTCCGGGCGCTGGCCGACCGCGTGAAATCACGCGGCTGGCGGGAGCGGCCCTGGAATGTGCGTGTGTCGCCGGCTGGGTCAGCGACGGACGCCGACATTGTGATCAGCGGGCAGGTCCAAGACTTTTCCGCCAACGCGAAGAGCCGCGTCTTTTCTACCGTGATCGACACCAACAGCCGGTTCACGATTCAGGCCAGGAATCTAGGAGACAGGAGTACGACAACGCGCAGTGTCGAGGGGGCACATAGCCGGACGGTATTTTGGTTCGACGAGGACGACGTTCAGGAACTGGTGATAACAACATTGAATGACGGGATCGACCGATTTATCTCCGATACGAAGATCGAACAGAAGGGGTTGCGTCCCGCACGGTGACAGGATGGTGAGGTATCCAATCATAGGAATCTGTTGATCTGTCGATCTGATGATTTCGATGATATTTAACAGATCACAAGATCGTCAGCTTCGGCTTCCCGTGAGGACCATTCTCACATTGCACTCCAAATCCAACGGAAAAAGGGAGCCGCCATGCGTGAGCGGCGTTGGGAAACGACGACTCCACTGACTTTCAGCCAAGCCCTCGCGGTAGGCGACCGATTGTTGCCGCTTGGCTTGAAGCCGGTTGCCCCAGCCAACGACATCATCTGTTACGTCGAAGAATGGACTGTCGAGTCGCCTGACGACTTTGATCAACTCGATCCTTGGGCGACAGAAGATGTCACACTGGTCCATGTGCGGGAAAAGTGGCGCGGCGATTTCTTCCTGCTCTCAGGGGCCTACCACACCATCTATCAACGTCATCAAGACGTCGGCACCTACTGCTCCATCAGCCATCCCTGGCGCATCCGCGAGCCGATGCGGTTTCATGAGCAACGAGGCATGCTCTGGCTCGGCTTTCGGCACGCCCACTCCTTCATCCGCATCCGTCTTCAGACTCAGGAGGTCATCACTCCGGGCGAAACGCGTGGGGACATCGAACGGATGCACTGGTTAGATGAGCGGCGTGCCGCGTTCCTCGAAGCCGTCGCCATCCTGGAGTTGCCGATTGAGACCCATGTCGAGAAGGATGCCGTGGTGCTGCGGCTGGCTGACCCCTCTATTCCATTCTTCTGCTCCTGGCCCGACGCGTTTGGTCCCTGCCAGTTCGAATACAACACATCTGATGCGTTCGAGTTCTTAGTGCCAGCCAGCAAGCTCGCCGAAACGTTTGGGCCTGAGCTGGCTGGAGTCCGCGCCTATCTCACAGGGTTTTCGGAAGAGGCCCTGACGGAGTTCCAAGCGATCGAATCGGGCGTGCGCTTCGCCTATCGCTGTTCTGTTCATTGTCCCCTCGACGATCTGCCCGAGGTGCTAGACGCGATTCAACCCGATGGTCGTCTCTACGCCACGCTGTGCGAGTTTCAGACGCAGGAGCTCTTGCCGGAAGGCGAGGACGCCTCGGCGATCATCGGCATCGTTGGATTCAACGGGGAATTTCAGATCGAGATTCGCCTGAACCGCGCTCCGCTCAACGAAGAAGCGATGACCGAATGGCTGGAGCGCCTAATCGGGCACCCGGTCGTGTATGCGCCGCTCCCCGCTTTTGTGTGACGGGATGCTGAAAAAGGCCCCCAACTTTGTTCTCGCCTCGAAAAAATCCTCAACGTACCCCACTCGGAGAACAAGCTGTCTTGGCAGCTTGGAGCGGGCGGGTGAGAAGTATTACGCCTCCGGTATTTTTCTCGTCTGCGGGCTCGTTGGGTGACCTTTCGGAGCATCCTGAGGATCTGTGCCCGACGTGGTCTGGGATGCCGCACGATTCAGTATTTTCGTTGAACAATCGAGCGGGATTTCGCACAGTGGGGATGTGAGCCCTATTGGGAAAATCCAATCCCTCATTGCGAAGCCCTTCATGCCGGCTGTGTTCTTCCTCTCGGGTGTGATGTACGACACGCTCACCCTCACGCGGATCGACCGGCTTCAGGATAACCTGATTTTGTTGCTGTATCTGGTGCTTCTCGGGTTTCTGATCGTCCTCAGCGGCCGGTTGGGTGTGGTGCAGGCTGAGGTCGAGACGCTCTTGTCCAACCGTTCATCATTCACGAGGCTGTTGTTCAAAGCCAGACCCTACTATCCGATGGCCGTGCAGTTCCTGTTGGGCGGGCTCTTCAGCGCCTACGCCATTTTTTATTCTCGCAGCGCCACGCTTACGAGGACTGGCATCTTTCTGGGGATTCTGGTGCTGCTGCTGGTGGGCAACGAGTTCCTGCGCAACCGGCTGTCGAACTTGCGCCTGCTGGTGAGTCTCTATGCCCTTGTCTGCTTCAGCTTCTTTACCTTCTTCCTGCCGGTCATGATCGGTTCGATCGGAATCTGGGTCTTTCTCCTCGGCGCCATCCTGAGCGTGCTGGTCACGTTGCGCGTCGTGCAGCTGATCTATCAAGAGAACCCGGATCGGACGAAGGGCGAAGCAGTACTGACGGCAACGCCGGGGGTGGCGCTAATCGGCTTGCTTGTCGGGTTCTATTTTCTGAACTGGATTCCACCGGTGCCTCTGTCGATGAAGTTCGGCGGGATCTATCGAGAAGTCCAGCGGCAGGGTGATCAGTTTGTCCTGACCTACGATCGTAAATGGTACGAAATCTGGAAGCGCTCTGAGAACCGGTTTCCAGCCGATGAACCGATCTATTGCTTCACCGCCATCTTTGCGCCGGTCGATCTGAATACGACCGTCTATCACCATTGGTACTTTCGCGCGAACAGCGAGAGGCCCTTCACCCACGCTGACAAGATCCCGATCAAGATCTCTGGTGGCCGCGAGGGCGGCTATCGGGCCTACAGCTTCAAGCAGCGGCTCGATCCTGGCGACTGGCGGGTGGACGTCGAAGCCGAAGACGGCCGCATCATCGGACGTGTCTCGGTCAAGGTTGTGGAACAAGGCGAGACACAACCAACGCTGACGACGCTGTCTTATTGAATGAAAATCATGAAACGTCTGAGCGGACTCAAGCTGCTTGAAGAGCGAGAAGGGGAAGGACCACCGGCTCAAAAGAGTGACAATGTCACCTTCAACATGCGGCTCTTTCTGAATAAGGGTGACGAAGTGCCATTGAACGACCTTCAGGCAAAGCACCTGCGCAAAGAAAGGATTCGTGTCGTCGATGGAGTGACGCTCGTTGACCACCAGACTCTACTCGGCCGTCGTCGGGTGATGGCTGGTGTCGAGCAGGCGCTGATCGGCATGAAAGTCGGCGGCTACCGGAAGGTCCGAGTGAGCCCGCACTTGGCCTATCGAGACAAAGGCATCCCGGATTTAATTCTCCCAAGCGCGATAGTAGTCGCTGAGATCTGGTTGCGGGCGGTTGTGGAAGAGCGTAAAGTCCCGGCTTCATGAGTCGACCGATGCTCCCTCCTTGCCCCTCCAGTCCTAATTGCGTCTCCACTCAGGCCCAGGACGAGGGCCATGCCATCGCGCCGCTTCGCTATCGCAAGTCGAGAGCTGAAGCGAAGGAGGCGCTGAAGGAAGTCATCCGTTCCTTACCCCGTACGAAGCTCGTTGAAGAAGACGAGTCGTACCTGCATTACGAATTCACCAGCCTGCTGCTCCGCTTCGTGGACGATGTCGAGTTTCTCTTCGACGACGAAGCCAAGACCATTCACTTCCGCTCTGCCTCCCGCACTGGCTATGGCGATCTTGGAGTGAATCGAAAACGCATGGAGCAGGTGCGTGCTCTCTTAGGTGAAAAACTCTAGCTTAATGTGGCAATGTTCTTTGGAGTTGTGCGCCCGCCTGCTATGATGTCGAAAACAGGAGGCTGGATTCGATGGGGTTTAAACGAAAGCATTCACGCGTGGATGTTGGCCGGGCCGGCCGTCTCCAACGGGGGACTCTCTCCGCACCGTGCAAAGTTCTGGATGTCAGCGAGACTGGTATCCGGATTGAGAGCCGTTTATTCGTGAAGACCGGCGATGCGCTCCAACTCGTGATCGAGCTTGAGCGCGGGAGAACCCTAACTTGTAGCCTAGAAGTCGTCCATGTGCGGTCCTCTAAGTTAGGTGCGAAGATCACCTCGATCAGTCAGGAGGATATGGAGCGACTGGCCCATATCCTCGACGATCATGTGCAGACGATTTTCTCCCGCGGATAGCTGTTACGAGCTACAACGCATGGCAGGCCGTACTCGGTTTCAGTTCTCCCTCCGAAAAATTGACGTTCGCGAGGTAGGCCCAGCCCATCAGGTAGCCGAGCTGCCGGTAGGCCTCGAACTCTTCCAATTCGTACCACTGAAAGATCGTACTGGTTTGCGGGAATTCCTTCCCCTTCGGTGACTCCACAAACTTTGTGACTTTCTTCAGGGCGAACTGGGCTTTGGTGCGCGCCTCCTGGTCTGAGATCTTCGGCAGGAGCCAGTTGGCATCGAGGTGACTTGGATTGACCGGTGGACTAGTAAGGGGATGGGTGGCCAATGACCGACCGCTCTCCGGATCTGCACTCACAAAGATTTCACCCGGCGTGGCGAGCGCCGGATTCTTTCTGAACAGCGTTGCATTGTAGGCGTAGGGCTTCACGTAGTGGATAACAGTTGGCGTGCCGTCAGGGCGATTGACCCAGAAGCGCCGGTACCACACGATTTCATGCTCCTGGGGGATTTCGCCGCACCATTCGACGCCTTCGCCGAAGTAGGCTTTGATCCTCTTCTGCAGATGATGCAGGTAGTCGTACTGCCAGGTGGTGTCTAGTGTTGCGTCCCCGACGATGACATGGCGTACCTGCCGGCGCAGGAGAGTTTGGACGCCCAGATTGTCATAGAACGAGCCGTCGGTGATCTCGATCCAACGGCTCTTGGTGTCGGGCCAGATCCGCTGAATGGTGACCATGAGAAAGTAGTCCCAGATCGTTCCCAAGGTCGTGTTGTAGCGACGGGCATAGTTCCAGGTTTGAAATTCGTTGTTCAAGTTGAGGGGAGCCGTGGCAAACCGCAGTAACAGCCGTGCAATATCGTCGTGGTACCACTCCTCCAGGAGGCTGTCGAGATCGAGGCCTGCGCCGGAGGACGTCATGGCCTGTGAAAGGCGAACGCAGGCGTCTGCTCGGATGCGCTCCGCTCTTACTTTATGGCAGGTTCCCTCGGTCAGGTCTTCGACGACCACTTTGCGGGGATTGAACCAGGCCGGTTTGCCGTCCTCAGTCTGTGCTTCGACCACTGGCA
>JACPZN010000344.1 GCA_016195505.1 Nitrospirota bacterium
CGACAATTCAGCATCGTGCTTGTGCTGGTGTTTCTGGGCAGCGTGGTCGGTGGTGCGCTCGGCGAGCGAATCTTTTCGACGGGAATGGTACAGGCGCAAAAAGCGAATGGAGTAAATGCCGAAGAGTTCCTCTTGCTCGATCAGAGCGGGAAGGCACGAGCTGGACTCGGATTGGACGCGAAGGGTGAAGTCGGGTTCGTGTTGACGAGCAAGGACGGCAGCCGAACCCTCACGCTCTCACCGGATGATCCAAAAATCATCAAACTGGTTGAGCGGGGAGGGCGGGTGCTCTGGACTGTACCGTAGATTCGGGTGGAACTGGGAGGGAAGTCCTAGACGGCCTTCTTAACCAACCCCGAGCGCAAGCAACGGGTGCACACACGAATGCGCTTGTGACTCCCATCGACAATGGCACGAACGGTTTGGATATTGGGATTAAACACCCGCTTCGTTTTGTTATTTGCGTGACTGACATTGTGCCCGGACGCAGGCTTTTTTTGACAAAGAACACACCTAAAGGCCACGGTCATACTCCTTCCCACTGAGTTGGCTTTTCTGCAAGCGGGCTGATGCTATCACAACCTGGAGAGCGCTGACAAGCGACGGGTGGTGTGCCAAGGCGAATAAAATTTCGAGGAGTGCAAGCGAAGTGGTGAGTGGTTCGCCCGCGATTTCATAAATCCACGGAGCTTGGCTTGGTGGATGGGTCAACGTCGAAATGCGTGTGTTCCTTTCGATGGAGATGAATCCATTGTTATGGCGAGCGGCACACTGATATCGAAGGTGGGATCGCCTCCGTCGTCCAACCCGTCTTTCCCGACGCTATAGAGCTTTTTTTGAGTTGGACTCCACAGCATCGGCAAGCCCGTAAAGGGGTCGAAGTACATCGATCCTACTTCTGCCAACCGGGTTGGAAGGGTCACCGTCGCAGTCGGTTTCCGCATTAAGATTTGCAGAGAGACCAATCGCAGCCGTGCGTCTGTTTCGACGAGTCGCTGACTGAATGGTTCCCAATTTGGTGAGAACTCCAATGGGTTCACGATCCGTTCCAGCAAGGTCAATTGGGAGTGACGCGCGACGTCGTACAGGGTGGGAAGCGGACTGTGCACGGAATCTGCTGCCTTGATAGTGGCATCGTAGAATGTGGCATACGTGTCCCAGGTCCGCTGCGTCGAGGAGGAAAAACCCAAAACGTTTTGAAGGCGGGGATGTTCAACAGCTCGGAACATTTCTGGATGAAGATTGGCCGCACGAGCCAACGATTCTTTCGATGCCCCATCCGTATTGTCTTGAGGCAGGAGCTCGCGATCAGATTCTAGGTTGCGTACGTAGCCCAGCACGAACTGACTTTGAACAGGCCATCGAAGCGAGTACTCGCTGGGGGTCAGGGGCTGAAGCAGGTTTAGCCCACGGCTTAAGATGGCACGATCAACCGTTGTACGGCTCAAGATTCGGGAGAGAAGTTGCACGTCGTCTTCAAGAATGACTTGAGCCAAGATCTTCATCGACAGCGTACGCGCATCCCGTAGTATAACTCGCCATCGCGCCAGCTCTGCTGCCAGTCGTTCAAGTCCTATCCTGCTCTGTTGTCCAAATCCTTCGGCGATATAGAGGCGGTGTGTTCCCAGGATCTCTTCGACACGCGGCACGCCTCGGTGTGCGTAGCCCCAGTCTTCGAAACGCATTCGCAGCCACTGTTCATATCGACTAAGTAATGTGCTGTAGCGCGTAACCGAGGTTCGAAAGAGCGCATCGCGCCGCTGGAATTCCGTGGTGGGATCGGGTGAATTCCATTCGGGGAGCAGCTGATCGAGTGCGACTGGAATACGAAGTTCAGTTCGTCCAGGCTTATCGAGGTCAAACCCACGCTGGCTTGGCCGGGTATCCGATTCCAGCCAGACATCGTAGCCGACTTGAACGGGGTGTGAGCTTGGGGAGGAAGCAAAGCCCAGGAGAAGAAAGTATCCGTTCTCAAGCGGATTCTCAATGGAGCGTGCCGGCGGCTCTGACAACTTCAAGAAGGTATCACTCGGTTTTTCCTTTTTGGATGACCAGATCAGGCCGGAAATTTCGAGGAAGAGCCCAACGATGCAGAGGCTAATGATCAGGTTGCGCATAGATTAACTCGCTCTTTTCTAGGTGTTACCACTATGTTCGCCGTGATCCCCATGGGAGAAGCAACCGATCACCATTAGAGAACGAGCAAGCCCTATGCCGAATGGATCATCTAGAACCCCTTGTTCGACAGGCGGTTTTGCATGGCGTGGGTTTTAGGATGTGCTCATTGATGTGAAGGGCTGATCAGCGTCGCACATTATTGAACTTGACAAGTTTTGTCCGTCTCTCCTATTGTGCCTGTACATTGTGACTCCTGGGTAAGGGAAGAGGGTGCAAGGCCCTCGCGGTCCCGCCGCTGTAAGTGGGGACGAAACCCGTGAATGCCACTGTCTGAAAGGCAGTGACATGTGACAAGTGACAGATGACGAGAGTGAATCGAACTCGTTAGGCGTCACTCATCACGCGTCACGGCTCTAAGATGGGAAGGCACGGGGAGTAGGATGAACCATGAGCCAGAAGACCTGCTCGGAGAGTTGACCATTGTTCCCTCGAGGGCTGGGGAACAGGCGAGGATGAAGGAGCGGGTGCAATCCTCAGGGTCTTGTTCAGGCCTTGGGGATTTTTTATTTCCAACGCGTTGAAACAGGTTCGCTGCATCGTTCTCGCGTCGCTTCCAGCCTGCGACGTACGAACAACTGTACGACTCGGCTGTTCGCTCGCTGCGGCCTTGCGGAGAAACCTGTTTGAACGCGCCGGACAGCGTAATTGGGTCATCGGGTTTTGCGCCTGCTTCCTTGTGTTGGAGGTTGGTGTTGCATTTGCGCATGATACCGAGGTCTCAACCATGAAGCGAAGGCAACAAGGGATTCTGACCGGTATGCCGTTTATGGCGCATGTCTCATCACGATCTTTCGTGGATGATACTGGACGCAGAGTCTATTTGGCCAAATCACCCACGCGCATCATCTCCTTAGCACCCAGTGTGACGGAAATGGTTTTTGCGATCGGCGCCGGAGATCAGCTCGTCGGCGTCACGGAGTTTTGCGACTTTCCGCCGGCAGCATTGGAAAAACAGAAAATCGGCTATTCGAATCCGAATCTCGAATCGTTGATGGCGCTCCAACCGGATTTGGTGTTGGCTCCGAAGGAGTTTCTCAAGCCGGATGTACTCACGAAGCTCGAGCAACTGAAGGTACCGGTCTTCGTCATGGCCGCG
>JACPZN010000346.1 GCA_016195505.1 Nitrospirota bacterium
ATATCGACGATGCCCCCGCGGATACTGAACTCGCCGGGGATTTCGACGACCGACACGGGCCGATAGCCAAGACGAAGCAGGCCGGACGTGAGCAGTTCCCGCTCGCAGCTTCCGCGTGTCTCGAATCGAAGGAGAGTCTGCTCAAACGTCGTACGTGGAATTAGGCGATGCATCGCAGCAGCGACGGAGGTGACCAGCACGGTGGGTGGGCTGGTGCACAGCTGATGGAGCGTCGTCATCCGGTGCGCAATCAAGCTCACGTGCGGCGCTGTCCCTTCGTAAGGCAGTGTCTCCCATTCCGGGAACCAGGCGAGGCGGTCGATCGGCAGACCCAGGAGTTCGTGAAAAAACTGCAAATCGTTGAAGAGCCGTTCGGCGGAATCGTCACTGGAGGTCACGACAACCCACGGGCTGGGCTGATCCGGGATGTTCTTCTGGGGCTGGGTAAGCAGCGTCAGTGCGCAGGCCGGGGTCGATCCGTGCAATCCCATGAGGCAGGCGCGGGCCCCGCGCTGGCTGAGCGCCGAGTGGAGTGGATCGAGCCATGGGGCTGATTGGATGCTGGTCTCAGGCACGAATCACTTCGTGGTTGACCGAATGCGTTGAAGGAGTGCGGTGGTAGACATACCGGGAACCAGCGGGATGGTCTTGACGATCCCGCCACGCTGTTCGACCACGTCTCGGCCGACAATCTTGTCGATCGCCCAGTCTCCGCCCTTCACGAGCACATCCGGTTGGACTGCCATGATGAGGTTCAAGGGGTCCGGCTCGCCGAAGACCACGACGTAATCGACGCAGCCCAAAGCAGCCAGCACCTCTGCTCGTTGTACCTCCGGCACGATCGGCCGGTCCGGTGCTTTTTCCAGGCTGCGGACGGAGGCATCGCTGTTCACTCCGACAACAAGAATGTCGCCCAAAGCTTTGGCTGCCTGGAGGTACCTCGTGTGGCCCACGTGCATCAGATCGAAACAGCCGTTGGTAAAGACAATACGCTTCCCCTTGGTACGTTCCTGGACGAGTGTGGATATGAGCTGCTCTCGCGGCAGAACCTTCGTCAGCATGGCCCATCATACCTGGCTGTGCTTTCCAGGGAAAGAGTAGGAACGTTGAAGGAACTCCCATCGATCCATCACGTCGGCACAGGAAATTAGGCTCGGCTCCAGCCTCAAGTCGGGAAAATAACGGACCGATACAGCACGTAACGGATTCATCGGCGTGGTGTACCGAGAGAAGCCCTGCCTGCTCTCGGTATGTTTGTGCGCTCGAAGGACGTGAGAATGATAAAAGCCAGCCTACGGTCGCCCTCGACACGCTCATTTTCAGCGGGCTTCGGGATCTGGCGGGTGACGAAGCGCCAGACTTTCTGATTATGCGCGTGGAGCATTTCCGGAGCGATGTTCCTCAATCGTTGGAACAGATGTGGCAGGCGATGGTCTGAGGTGACCTGTCTGGCCCCGTACATCTGGCCCATCGACTGAAGGGCAGTGCCAGCAACTTGGGCGCCCTGGGGATGGCCCGGATGTGTGGACAGATCCGCGAAGCGGTGGAGGCGACGGCTTTGGAACGTGCGAGTGGATTGCTGGATGAGATGGAACGAGAATTTGAGCGCGTGCGGGCACAACTGTCACGAGAGGCAGTGGGCTGCGAGAAAATCCAAGACCTAGGGCATGGAAAGAGAAGTGAGGCTGCCTAGTAGGGCGCGGTTTTCATTCCGGCCAGCTTCATCAGGTCAGGGCGAGGGTCAACTGCTCGGGGGATTTGTCGCGTCTCTTTGGTTGAGGACGGAGGCCCTGTTTCTCGGACTGGCGAGCTGCGCGACAAAGGGCCTGTTTGGACGAAGGTGGAGTCACTGGAAAGAGCTCTTGCAACGAGCCGCGGCAGGCGCCGCAGTGATGCCGCGTTGGCTCGATCGTCCGACGTTGCCGACGATAGACGCGCCCGCAGTCTTTACAACGCCAGGCAAATCGTGACAAGGCACGCACCTCCTTTTGCAGCGAATGATACATGGTGATGGCCACCTCGCCTGAGCGATTCATCTCCGTCATCTTCCGTAGAAAATCCAGGCCGTGATCTGGCCGCCGATTCAGTACATCGAACTGCCACTGGTGGATCATCTCATGGGCGAGGGTATTGAGGAGTTCCTGCTCTGCGTAGGGCGTCCGTTTGGCGAGCCGTTCCAACAGCGGAAGGGAGAGGCGAATCTCTCGACGGCTGCGGCCTGTCATGCCGAGCTGTGGTACTCTCGGCCCGCCTCGGCTAACAAACATGCCGACCGAAGAGGTGAGGCGCCGGCTCTGGACGACGGCGATCGGCGGCAACAGGCCGGCAAAGTACCGCACATTCAGATCCCGCCATCGGGCCTGCAATCCTTCTGGAGATAACGCAACCACGGCGGTTGATGTGGTGAGATCTTCCTTCAATCCAGTTCCTCCAACACTGCAGCAGCGAGCAGCGGCAGCATGATTTCGTGGTGGCCGGTCAATGAATACCCCTTGCCGCCCTTCTGTGTGGGGCGTCGGACCACGTTAGTCTGCGGGCGGTAATGGGAGAGGAAATCCATATTCACGGTCGTGATGTTTGCGAGCGGATGGCCCAAGTTTCGACCGAGCGACACCGTTTTCAGGAAGACTTCGGGCAGAATCACTGCGGAACCGATGTTCAGATACACGCCGCCTTCCATCCCTGCGACGACGGCCGCCAGGCGTCGGAAGTCGAGGAGCGATGTGGTCCCGATTGCTGCTCCGTCGGCTGAGGGGTGCATATGGATGATGTCCGTTCCCAACGCGACGTGAACAGTCACGGGCACACCGAGCCGCGCACCGGTTGCCAAAATGCTGGTAGCCCGATTCGGGAATTGATCTTTGTGTCGGTCGATGTATTGTCCGACAGCTTCACCGAGTCCTTTACCGTCCGTGGCACCACGGTTGATAGCTTCATTGAGGAACCGTCCCGTTTCTTCCGCCATGCCGAATCGGCCGTCGTCGATTTCCGCGTCGACTTCTTCAGAGGTGTGGCCCATCAAGGCCAATTCAAAATCGTGGATAATCCCGGCCCCGTTCATCGCCACCGCGGTGATAATGCCTCGCTCCATCAAGTCCGTCACAATCGGGGCGAGCCCCACCTTGATGACGTGGGCGCCGACGCCGGCGATCACGGGCCGGCCTTTTCGATGGGCTTCCGTGATGGCATGGGCTACGGCCCGAAGGGTCTTGACCGCCAGGATGTCGGGCAGGGTGGCGTAGAACTTCGTGAACGATCCGCCGCGCTGCCAGGGTGTGACGAAGTCGGACACCCTTACCAGGCTATGGCGTTTCTTCAACGGATAGGTCTTGAGGTCCGATACATTGATCGGCGGAATCAAGGGAGAAGCGGGCCGATTTGGAGGAGTCCGATTAGGACGCTTTGCCAAGGAGCTGTTCCTCTACGAGTTCACACAGGACGTGGCCGAGCGTAATGTGGCTTTCTTGAATGCGCGCCGTGACGGTGGAGGGAACGACGAAGGGATACTCGACCAGCGCAGCGAGTTTGCCGCCGGTTCCGCCCGTCCAGGCGATCGTCGTCAATCCACATTCACGAGCCGCTGCGACGCCTTTCAGCACGTTGGGCGAATTGCCGCTGGTGCTGATCGCGAT
>JACPZN010000360.1 GCA_016195505.1 Nitrospirota bacterium
GGGCCCCAAGTACTTCCCCTTCGGTTAAACCAAAGGACGTCAACTGAGCAAGTCCACCCATGATGCATCTATCCTCACGACGGTTGGCAGACGAAATAGACGGGGAATTATAGCTGATCGCTTTCCACAGGCGCAATGAGAGTTCACCGAACTCATCGCTTTTACAGGACTTTTACGAAAATTTAATTGACATTCTTTTCTCTCACCAGTAGACTTTGGTCGCCTACCACACGACCCTTGTGAGAAGGGATCATTACCACCAGTACACGTATGGACACGAAAGACTCGTCGGCCGTGGACCAGCTATCCGTCGATGAACTCGCCGGAAAACTCGAACCCGACCTCTTACCCAAGCACCTCGCCGTCATCATGGATGGCAATGGCCGCTGGGCGGAGCTGCGAAGTCTTCCTCGCATTGCCGGTCATCGGGAAGGAATCAAGTCCGTTCGGGAGATGATCACCGGCTGCTTGGAACTCGGCATCCACGCCCTCACAATTTACGCATTTTCACAGGAGAATTGGAACCGTCCCATTCAGGAAATTTCCTCGCTCATGGGCTTGCTCGAATACTACCTGTCAACGGAACGAGCGAAACTCATTGAGCAAGGTGTTCGATTACACACAATCGGCCGACTCGACTCTCTCCCGGCCTCCGCCCTTCAGTGGGTTCGGGCCGCCGAGCAAGAAACCGCCCATCTCGACAGACTTCATCTCACAGTCGCCCTCAGCTATGGCGGCCGCGCTGAAATCGTAGACGCCGTGCGTGAACTCCTGCATGAAGTACAAGACGGAAAACTGCAACCGGACGATGTGGATGAGTCGCGTATCCAGCAATATCTCTATACCCATGAGCTGCCCGATCCCGACCTGCTGATCCGCACCAGTGGCGAAACGCGAATCAGTAACTTTCTCCTCTGGCAGCTCGCCTACACCGAACTCTATTTCACTCCGACCCTGTGGCCCGACTTCCGTCGCCGCGAACTGTTATTGGCCCTGCTGGAATACCAGCGACGCGAGCGGCGATTCGGTCGCGTCCTCAGTACCATTTCTTCATAGTGGTTGACCTCAATCTCCACATGCAGGAATACAAAACCACCGGCCAACAACAGGCTGAACCAACGCCGGTTACGGCACCCCGGTTTGATCCCCGCCGGATCTACACCATTCTGGTTCTCGCTCCACTCGTGTATGCCGTGATTCGCTATCTCCCGCCCCTCGCGTTTTCAGGTGTCGTCGTGCTGGCAGGGGCACTGGCCCTCTTCGAATTCTACCGAATATGTTTCAGTGGCCGGAACCAATTCTGGCTGATGGGAATCGGCCTGACGGGATTCGCGGCCCTGATTTTCGAAACGCACCAGTTAGACCTCATCGGTCCAACACTCCTCGCCATACTGATGTGTATCATTTCAGTCCCGCTCTTCAGTCGCTCGCCCCTAGAAGAGAGCCTGAAAGATGGAGCCATGACCTTGTTTGGCGTGCTCTACCTGGGCCTCACACTCGGCATGCTCTCGATGACGAGGCTCCTACCTCAGGGTGAATGGCTCATATTCTTTCTCTTACTGGTGACCTGGGCCTCCGATACCGGCGCCTACTATATTGGTACACTGTGCGGACGACATCGCTTGGCTCCCAGGATCAGTCCCAAAAAAACTGTCGAGGGCTTGGTCGGTGGCTTAATTGGTGCCATAATCGTCGCGTATATCGCTCGCTGGTGGTTTCTCCCTGAATTATCCGGTCTTGACTGCCTGGTCCTGGCTATCTTATTGACCATTGCAGGTCTCTGGGGTGACCTGACAGAATCGGCCATGAAACGGAGCGTCGGCATGAAGGATTCCGGCGGGATACTGCCGGGGCATGGTGGCATGCTCGACCGTCTGGATAGTCTCTTGTTCGCCGCCCCCGCCTTCTACTACTATGTAACGTTGGCAAGCCGGCTACGAGTCACTGAGTGAAGGAGCCCTTATGAAAACTATCGTCATTCTCGGATCGACCGGATCAATCGGCACCAACACGTTAGACATCGTGGACCGGTTTCCCGAAGAATTCCTCGTGGCAGGACTCACCGCCGGCGGCAACGATGAAAAAC
>JACPZN010000364.1 GCA_016195505.1 Nitrospirota bacterium
GGTGTCCGTCAATCGCAGCCCGGTGCTTAGGCAGTTAGCTACCGCTTGGATGGCTTGATCTCCCACCGCATGTCCGAATTGGTCGTTAATACGTTTGAAGTTATCGATGTCCACCATCACGCAACTGAGTTCTGTGCGATGTTCGCGGCTCTCGATAAACGCCGTCTCAAATTGCGCGTAAAAGGCCCGGCGGTTGAGGCAGCCGGTGAGCGAATCTCGAGAGGCGAGACGTTCCAGTTCGCCGTTTTGTCGTAAAATTTCCGCTTGAGCCGCCTCGAGATCCGTCACGGTTCGCACCAAGGCTCCATTGGCTTGTGTCAGTTGCTCGTTCGCGCACTGAAGTTCCACCGTTCGTTCGTCCACCAGTCTGCTCAATTTATGTAATTGCCCTGCCACTTCATGTGCCAGATTCCATTTTCGACAGAGCGCAGTGGCAAGCTGTAAGACTTCAACACCGTTAAACGGCTTTTGGAGGATCAACAGCTTATCATTTCGGCCTACGCGATCTCTGATCTCGTCCCACGGCTGATCGGAGTAGGCCGTACAGATAACCACTTGAAGCGCTGCATCTTCTATCCAGAGACGCTCAATGGTTTCCAGACCATCCCACCCAGGCGGCATCCTCATATCGACAAACGCTACCGCATAAGGTCGGCCGTCCTGCTTTGCCTTCTGCACCAAGGCAAGCGCGCCTTGCCCCTGATCGGCAAAGTCTAACTCGAACCGTTCGTGCTTCCCCATGAGCGACGGATCCCCGAACAAGGCCGCCCGCACTTGATCAAGGTTCTCCTCCTCGGTTCTCACATGCAGAACTTTCCGAAAATCGTCGTGGATTGCTTGGTTGTCATCGATCACCAAGACCCGAAGATTTTGATTAGTGGTATCCATGGTCATTCATTGCTTTCTGTTTCGGCTGATGGGAGCGCTGTCTGCATTGGAAACATTCCGATCACCTCTGCTGCCCCTGTCCGGCCATGAATTCGTGCATGTCCCTGAGGAGCGCTAGGAGATCTTGGGCACATTGCTGAATGGTCGACGCGTGTTCTCTCTGCTCAGGATTGAGCGGGCTATCGAGCAGTAGGCTCACTTTGCCGATCAGTTTGTTCATCGGCATGAAGATTTCATGGCTCATGATCGCCAAAAATTCTTCTTTCTGGCGGAACGCCGACGCGTCGTCCTCCCCAAGAGGCCCCTTTGCAGTCTCCGCGATCCTACGGGCCACGTTTTCTTGAAGGCGGTCGTTCGCATGCTGCAATTCGGCCGTTCGCTGGTTCACGCTAAACGCAAGGCTTTCAATCTGCAGCTTGACCGAGCTCGCCAGGTTCCATTTCTTTGTGAGCGAATTTGCCAGCTGGACAACCTCGATGCTGTTGAAGGGTTTCATCAGGATCAGCAGCTTGTCGGTATTTCCGATTCGTTGGCCGATGTCTTCCCATGGATGATCCGAATAGGCCGTGCAGATCACAATTTGGACCTCGGGATCGACATACCAGATATGTTCGATGGTCTCGAGACCATCCCATCCGGGCGGCATGCGCATGTCCACGAAGACCACCGCATAGGGATTCCCCTCTCGTTGAGCGCTTTGGACCAGACCAAACCCTTCTCGCCCTTGGCTCGCAAAGTCCAACTCGTAGCGCACCTGTGGCGGGAGACTCGGTGCCTCTCCAAACAAGGCCACCCGCGCCTTATCAAGAGAATCAGCATCTTTCGGCGGCGTTAAGATCTTACGAAAATCCTCGTGGATGGACACGTTGTCGTCGATGATCAGAATGCGTCGATTCTCATTCGTCTTCTGGCTCGTCATGCGGCAGCCTCCGCCAAGATCAATGGGAGATCGAGTGTAAAGGTGGCGCCGCTCCCCTCTCCCGCACTGTGTGCTTGAATGGATCCGCCAAGACTCTTGGCAGAGATGGCGGCACTGTGAAGTCCAAGGCCATGTCCAGTCTTTCTGGTCGTGAACCCCTGAGCAAACAAGCGCGTAAGGTTCTCAGCGGCGATACCGCGACCGGTATCGATCACCTCAAATCGCATGGCGTTCTTACCGTCGGCAGACACACCGACGCGCACCGTGAGCTGATGCGAATGACCTGGATACTCAACCATGGCGTTCTTGGCGTTGGTGATCAAATTCACCAATATCTGCAGAACTTGGTGCCGATCCGTCATAATCGTGGGGGCAGAGCTATACTCCCGCACGACTTGGATTCGATACTTCTCCGGTTCGGGCATCGCCATCGTCAAGGCTTGCTCCATCAGATCCTGGGCGGACGCGGCTTCACGCACATTCCCTGCGCGGGCAATATCCTGCTGCGACATGATGACTTGTTTGATATGGTCGACTTTTTTCACGAGGGAGTCGAGTTCACCCTGGATGGTCTGGTGACTTCCGCTCAGGGACTCGGCAACCAAGCCTAAATAGGCGGGAATCTGCTTGCCCTTCGGATCTTCCGTCAGAAATGTCTGTAAATTATCCTGATGCTCATGAAACATCGAAGCGATTCGGCAGACGTCCCCCACCATCGGCTTCTTGAGGGTCTTCAGCAATGTATCCGTCGACACGTTGATGCTATTGAGCACATTCCCGACGTTGTGCAATACACTCGACGCGACATCCGCCATGCCGGCTTGGCGCGATGCCTGCATAAGCTGTTGATACAGCTTTTCTTTCTCCGCCTCAGCCTTTTTCCGTTCGTTCATCTCCACATGGAGGTTCGTATTCGTTGCCTCGAGCTCCTGATTTTTCTGCAGAATTTGGACACGTGACGACTCCAACTCGCTGTTCGCTTCCTTGAGTTGAGAATTCGCCCGATCAAGTTCGGTGACATCGTGGAAGGAGACCAGTGCCCCTCTCACCGTAGACCCATCGTCCATAATTGGCACGGTATTGACGATGAACTTTCGTGGCTCGCCCTCAGGAAGATTCAGGAGCAGGGGGGTATTATCTTGAGGCTGCTTGTCCATGATCGCCTGTGTCCAGGGATGCACCAACACCGTGGTTGAGGGACCGACAGCCTTCCACAAGAGGGTGCTGAGGTCGGATCCGATCAACGACGTCACCGGCTTGCCCACGGCTCGACTGAAGGCGTCGTTCGCCAAGACAATAAGATCTCTCGTATCAATCATGACCACGCCTTGTGTGAGCGCGTCGAGTGCGGCTTTGACGCGAGTCGGAATAATACCGGAGGGGTCGAGCTGACGCAGGGTGCGTTTCATGAAGAGGAGGTAACCGACGAATCCCGCGACGGTGACGAATGCCAGGAAGCGCACCCAGGGGTGCGTGAGGAACCATTGA
>JACPZN010000365.1 GCA_016195505.1 Nitrospirota bacterium
ATCCCTTTGCCTACCCCTACATGCCGACCGGGGCGATGTATTTTTCTCTTCTTGCATTGGTCGATCGAAACATCGCATTGGCAATGCGCTACACGACCGCGATTATCTGTTTATGGTTAACCTGTGTGTTATTTCATCGAATGATCAGGGATCGATTTAAAGAATTAGATCACGCGAATCTCATTCTGAGCGTCATCGCCATCGCGCTTGCCGGCCAGTTCGTCCTGTATGACCTCGACGACGGCGGCCCGCACACGATTCTGATGGGTATGCTCCTAGGCGCCGTATACGCGGTGTGGACGGGACGGGAGAGGTTTGGAGCGGTCTGTTTCGGATTGGCCATTACCCTGAAGGTCACACCCGGATTATTTCTGCCTTTTTTTCTGTGGAAACGTCAGTGGCAATTGGCTCTTTATACGGCAATCGCAACGGTATGCTGGATCGTTCTACCAATAGTCTGGATGGGACCAACGAGTTGGTGGGCTCACCAGAAGGAATGGACTCAAGTGGCGGCCGGATCTGCCATAGGCTACAAAGCACCAATTGCTCTCGAAAACGAGAAGAATATTCGGAACTCGGGAATCCAACCAGCACTGATGCGGTACCTTGTCACCCTTTCTCCTGATCATCCGCTGCGACAGAATGATCCAGGTTACATCGCAGTTCTAGATTTGCCCCCTGCTCTTGCGCGCATCGTGGTTGTAAGCGTCATCATGACGTTGTTGATCGGCTTCGGTTGGTACACACGCCGACCTTATGGAGGTCCCGGCGATCCGAATTGGGCTCGAGAATGCAGCGGCCTCCTCATTTTGATGCTGTTCCTTTCTCCCTTAACTTGGATTCAGCACCTCCCCTGGCTCGTTCCCGCACTCTACTGGATTGCAGCCAAAGCGTTTAGCAACGAAGGTCTGAGCCACCTATCCAAGGTCGCGATGGGGCTCTATGTGATGATCGCCGTTGTTCTCAATTATGAAGTTCTGGGCAAACAAAACTTCTTGGTATTTCTGAGTTTCAAACCGTTCACGATCGGCATGCTACTGATCTTCTTCGTGCTGATGCTTCAATCACAGAAAGCCGAAACTCTCTCACCTAGCCTCGCCCACACGACCGTCTATGCTAAATAGCCATCCAGCATCTCCACCTTCAAACGATACCGAGCAAATCACCGTACGCTATTATCCCGTCAGCAATAGTTGCGGGACGTCTGCCTCAAGGGAATTAGGAGTGGGAGAAGCATTTGTGGTTCCGAGCTTTGAACTGGCCGAGGCGTTGATTGCCCGCGGTGCCGACAGCGCGCGCGTGGCAATCAGCCAGATTGATTCCGCCGACGCGAACTATCCGGGGTATGTTCAAGTTGCTTCGAACAAGCAGCTTGTGCCTCTCGCGCCATTCCGTTTTGACCGTTCGATTCTGATTGTGCTCCCCACCTACAATGAACGCCAAAATCTTGCGACCCTGATCGAGGCAATCGGCAGGTATCTGGTCGCCGACATCTTGATTGTCGATGATAATTCTCCGGACGGGACCGGACAATTGGCGAATCAATTGAGTCGAGAGCAGAAACACGTGCATGTGCTGCATCGGCCCAGAAAGGAAGGACTCGGGCCGGCCTATCTCGCAGGATTTCAATGGGCGCTAGCACGAAGCTATCAATCGATCATAGAAATGGACTGTGATTTCAGTCATGCCCCTTGGGACTTACCTCGGCTGGTTCACCGCAGCAGCACTGCCGACCTGGTTATTGGGAGTCGCTACGTCCGCGGCGGCGGAACGCAAAACTGGAACGCACGCAGGCGCCTGGTCTCAAAATGTGGCAATACCTACGTCAGTTTATTCCTCGGTTCGAGCATCCGTGACTGGACCGGAGGCTTTCGCTGTTATCGTCATGAACTCTTGGCCAAAATAGACCTTGAAACCGTGAAAGCGAAAGGCTACGTGTTTCAGGTCGAGATGGCCTGGCGGGCATGCCAATTGGGAGCGGAAATCTGCGAGCTGCCCATCCGTTTCAGCGATCGGATCGAAGGCCAGAGTAAGCTTGGGTGGCAATCGATTGTAGAAGCAGTAACCGAGGTGCCGAGAATGTATTTTAAGAAAACGACATGCCGATGAGATAAAACCTCCCTTCTCTACTCAAAGCTCCTAGACTGCCCCGGACCCATAGACCCATATCAGGTACATTTGAGTCAAACATGTGCGGGCGCTGGCCTTGAGGCCGACGGTCGTCTCCACAAACGACGAAGTTATCCCCTATCGCTAAAACCTGGAGATACTCACGACGCTGTGGTACCGTTGACCATGCTGAGTGCGCCCGTAGGATGGATTGCCCGCCTCTCCATCGGCCAAAAGCTCGCCGTCTCGTTCGGTCTCATTATCCTCCTGTTGATCGGCAGCTTCGCCGCAACGTTGGTCTACCTTTCGCGAGTCAACGGTTATGTGGACCGGCATCAGCGCATCACCGTGCCCGCCGTCGTCACAGCGTCCGAGATGTTGCGAAACATCGGAGATATGCAGATGGCGATGCACCACGTCCTGGAACACCAGACAGCGGACGACCGCACAGCCAATCTGCAGACTGTGGCCGAGATCGAGCGCAGAACCTTGACGGCACTGGACACCTATCAGGCGACCCATGCAGCCCGCACCCATCCGGTCCTTTACGGCATGTTACAGGACCATGGTCGGGCCGACCTGGCTGAACAGGAAGACCGGGCCATCGTCCAGATTGCCGACGGCTTGACCGCGCTACGAGCCCAGCGGGAAGAGATTGAGACCTCGGCTCACAATACGCCTGCGATCGCAGAATCGGCATACGAACAAGCGACGATCAGAACCACAGACGCCATCACCTCGTTGGTCGAGATTCACCGCAAGATCGATGTAGAGATGAAAATCGAAGGCGATCGACTCGTCAATCAAGCCCGGATGATCGGCGTGGGCATGGCGGGCCTCCTGGGCCTTCTCATCGCGGCGGTCTATATGATGATGCAGCGATACGTTGCCGTTCCGCTCATGCGACTGGCCGCCACAGCGGATCGCATCGCCCATCACGACTTCACCGCTCAATTTGGGTCCTGGCCCGGCAAGGACGAGGTGGGAGCGCTCGCCGCCTCACTCGCTACCATGCTGACCAGTCTGCGGGAGCGCGGGACCGCTCTGATGCGGAAAACGAAAGAGCTGGAAGCCTTCACCTACTCGATCGCCCACGATCTCAAAGGTCCCTTACGGGAAATCGAAGGGTTCTCGTCGCTGTTGGAGAAACAGTTCGCCGAGTCCGGCGACCAGCAGAAGAAGCACCAAATCGACGTCATCCGGACCTCCTCGCTGCGCCTCACCCATATGATCGACGCGCTGCTGAAATACTCGCGTCTCGAACAGCAGGAGCTTCCCCGCACACGCTTCAACGTCGTGGAGATGCTCAGCAGCCTGTTGGCCGACCGGCAGCATCAGTCCGCCAGCGTCCAACCCGCGATCACGATCGATCTTCCGTTTGCCGATCTGTACGGGGAACCGGTCAGTATTCGACAGGCCATCACCAATCTGCTCGACAATGCGATCAAGTTTTCCCGTCATACCTCGGCAACGGTGATTGCCATCGGAGGACAGCAGACCGCGGCCGAACGAATCATCTGGGTTCGCGATAATGGGATCGGGTTCGATGCGACCCATCAGGAAAAGATCTTCGGCCTCTTCGAGAGGCTTCACAGTCCAAACGAATACGAGGGCACAGGTGTGGGATTGGCCATCGTCAAAATGGTCGTCGAGAAACATGGGGGACGCGTCTGGGCCGAGTCTGCTTCCGCGCAAGGCAGCACGTTTTTTCTGGCGTTCCCGGATGGCCAAGAGGCTGTCAGCTTCAACCCTAAGGCAAGACTGAACGCTCAAGACTGAATGCTGATGGCTGATTGCTGAAAGCGACTATGATGCGCACGCTCGTCATCGACGACGAAGAATACGTCCGGCTGGTCTTAGAGCAAGCGCTTCGCGAGGAAGGCTGCGACGTGACTGTGGCCAAAAACGGCCAGGCCGGCATCGAGGCACTTCAAGCCACAACCTTCGACTGCGTGATCACCGACCTTCGCATGCCGGGACTCGACGGCCGCGCCGTCCTCCAGTGGGTCAAAGCCCATCAACCAGATGTCGATGTGGTGATGCTCACCGGCCATGGGGATGTAAAGGACGCCGTTGAGATGATGAAACAAGGGGCCTGGGACTTTCTGGTCAAGGACACCCCGTTCGAGGCCGGCGTCGTCAAGGCCGCACTGGCAAAGCTTAGGACCGTCCGCTCACTCCGGCAGGAGAATCTGGCAGCGCGACATGGCGGCTTCAGGCGCGACATCATTGTCGAAGGACCGAGTCTGGCTTGGCAGATACTGAAGACACAAATTGGACAAGTCGCGCCATCGAACGCACCGGTGCTGATTTGCGGTGAAACCGGTTCGGGGAAAGAGGTGGTCGCCCGATTGCTGCATGAGCTGAGCACCAGATCCGACGGGCCATTCTTGGCCGTCAACTGCGGTGCGATCAGCCGTGAACTCTTGGAAAGCGAGCTCTTCGGCCACAAGAAGGGCTCATTCACCGGCGCAACGGCCGCCAAGATCGGCCTGGTTGCCGCAGCCCAAGGCGGCACATTGTTTCTCGATGAAATCAGCGAGATGCCAGGCCCCATGCAGGTCAGCCTGCTGCGATTTCTGGACTGCAACGAATAC
>JACPZN010000366.1 GCA_016195505.1 Nitrospirota bacterium
GGTCGCATCGACAGTTCCCAGAAAGTCCCCAGCCGGTACAGGAGAGGTTCCACACGGTGCCTTGCCCTTGAAATGGGCCAACGTTGTAAGTAACAGAACATTGCACAGGGAAGCGGCGGTAGGGTCGGATCGAGAAGGCCATGGGAGTCTCGCAGGAAGGTGTATTTTAGGAGGGGACTGAGGAAACCACAAGGCGGACAGCGTCTCGATCCTTGCGTTTACTTTTCCCGGTAAAGGCTATATAGGTACCGCCTCGCGGGCTAGATGTCGGGTAGCTCCCGCCGCCGAACCGCGCCGACCCTGGGCGCCGCCCGCGCCTCCCTTCCAGGGTGCTCCTATAGGGGAGGAGCAGTATGCTAAGGAAACGCAGGGGCGCCTACCAGCACAAAGTAATCCTTACCGTCGAAAAGACGGCTCCTGGGCGAACGGTCCCCACTGAATTGCGGGAGCAGTTCCATCGGCTTCTGCGAGGCGTGTGGAACGGGGAAGCTGGCGCCTGTGAGAATCGACGCCCACAGCTGGACTCCCTGCTCGATCGTCTCCATAGCAAGCGGGATTGCCGACTGCCTCTCGTCTTCGATGCGTGCTACGCGGCAGCTACCACAGCGATGGTCGAGCATGGACGCACTCACACACGGGAGGAAGCGAGGCTGTGCTTGGAGCGACAGACTGTCATCCGGAAACGGCTCGAACGTGACCACCGCAAGTTCCAATCCTTCCTTGATCAGCCCAGCTTTCCCGACCATCGGGATCTGGTCCAGGCGGCGCGGTAACGGAGTGCGGACTTCGTTAAGGTTCTCCCCGTTCTGTCCTTTACCGTCTCCCCTCTCCGTAGGTCAGTCAAAGGACGCCCTCTACTGACGCTGTGGCCGATGCCAGTGCAACAAGGGCGGTGAAGATTCGAGCGAGGGTTTTGAAGATCGAATGTTTCGACGATAACGCCCAGAGGAGAAGCACGAAGGCGCCAGCGGACACTAGTTCAACCATCGGATACCTCTCCGCAGTTGGACACAATACTGAGGTCTACTTTATGCTGGGACGAGTAATCCCTGAAGGGAAAAGAGGATTATGCCAACGAGGCTGCGTGGGGAAAGATTCTCTGGAGGCGTTTATCCGCTGGCCTCAATCACGATAACTAGAAAAAGAGGCCAGCGGCACGCACGAAGTGCGGTTTGGTGGAGGCGAGGGGAGTTGAACCCCTGTCCGAAGATCGTCAACGCATCAGATCTACATGTGTAGCCGATAGTTTAAGTTTCGCAGCCACCCACGCCCATCGGCTGGCTTAGAATAGCCGCTAGCCCAGAATGTTCTCGTCCGCCGCCGCTGAGCACCAGCGTTGGACCAGCCCGCTGCATCGCGCCATTCCATCCCCGCGGGCCTCAGATGGAACGACGTCACAGCTGATTAAGCTGCGAGTGCCAGTTCTTGATTGGCAGTTGCATTTTCCCGGAGTTTTACGAGTCCCCGAGAGCTCGACATGCACCGATGGTATCGGTATCCCCGTCGAAACCGGTCGCCCCCCTTTTAGTTCGTCATTCGTGAAACGCACGCCATCATCGCTTCCTGCGAAATACGCTTCACGTTTCACGAGCGGCGCATCTTCTAGATGCTCATGATACCGCATGAGTCAAGGGGATACCAGGACCTCGTGAAATGGCTGATCTCCCTCGGACCACGATTTCCATAGCCCTGCCCGCCAGAAGGGTCTATGCTCGAACGCAAATGGATGCAGAAGGCGTCGGTTACGAGGTCGAAACGACCGGCTTCCACATAGGAGCCGTGGCGTATCAGATTCGGACACTTCGCGACCGGCAGCAGTTCTCAGATCCTGACGGATGTGCTGAACGTGTCGGCATTTCATCCGCCTCCTGGCCAATGTTCGGTGTCCTGTGGCCTGCGGGGCTCGCCCTCGCAGAAGAGATGAGTCGGTTTCCCATCGCAGGCAAACATATTCTCGAAGTCGGCTGTGGAATCGGCCTTCCCAGTCTCGTGCTCCAACAGCGCGGCGCGGATATCACGGCCTGCGATTACCATCCCTTGGCCGAAGAGTTCTTGCGCCATAACACCGACCTGAACGGCCTTGCTCCCATTCGTTTCTTCAACGCACCCTGGTTCGAGCCTTCCCTAGAACTGGAACGCTTCGACCTGATTATCGGTAGCGATCTGTTGTATGAGCGGGATCATCCCTCGCTGCTCGCGGCTTTCCTGTCCGTCCACGCTAACCCGACTTGCCAAATTCTTCTGGCCGACCCGGGGCGCAGCCACTGCGGTCAGATCACCGCCATCCTTACGTCGCAAGGCTATGCGCACGAGGAGTCCGCACTCCATCTCACCGAGCCCCATGCGCCACGCCATCGAGGACGCCTCCTGAGTTTCGTGCGCACTCACGTGTGATCGCGGGCCAGTCGGAGCAGCGGATCTGCACTTTCGGCTGAACCGCTAGGCGCTTTTGAAGCGGGTGACTTTGGCAAATATGATGGCCACGAAGGGCAGGGCCAGGCCCAGGAGCAATTGCACAATGAGGAGCGAACCGAGCTGGCTGTAGTCGGCTGGCGTTTGGAGGGCGCCGGAGGCCTGGTCTCGAATTTCCCGCGTGACGACAAAGATCTCGTTGAGATATTTCGTGCCGAGCTGGCTAAACGAGAGCGCCAGATTGGTAAAGGAGGCCATCACGGCAAAGAAGGTGGCTTTCAACTTCGCGGGCGCGCTGTTTGCGATCCAGACCAGCATGGGAATCATCGAAATTTGACCGAGTGGCGATTCCAGCGCTGTATCGATTAAGACAATGAACCGTGCGTCCACGATCCCGCCAGTTAACTTCGCCGTCCATTCATGCAAACCGTAAAACATGCTGACGATCGGGAGCGTCAGGATGGTTCCGATCACCGTGAGAAACCCCACGACATAGGCAATGGACCGTTCCGCCATGAACCGGCGAAAGACAAACATGCCTGCCAGCGTGAGCGTGCTCCCGATCAACGACAAGACCGAAAGAAACTGTTGATCGAACTTCAGCTGGTCGATCATCCACCAGGTGGTTCCTGGGCCTGTACCGGGGATGGCGCGGAAGATGAACACAACAACCGCTGTCCCTACCAACGTAAATCGTTTGTCAGCCTCCAGCTCTCGCACCAGCTTGGCCATCAAGAACAAGACGATGACCATCGACCCGGCAAAGACAATCTCTGCGTTATAGGTGAAGCCACCGAACCCGACCGTCAGGGTGAACAGGACGAACGCGAGGCTGCCGCCAAGAATCCACCAATCAGGTGTCGTCTGCTCATGCGCTTCATCACGCGCATTTACCATCTGATCCGCCTGCTCGGGAGAAATACCTTGTCTGATGAGCTGTCCTTTGTGCCGCCGTCGAAGCCACCAGGCCAGTCCGACGCCGAGGACCGAGACGAACGGAATCGCGAGAGCTATCAAATACACTTGCCGATAGAGACGGACGATCTCCGTCTGCGGAAGTCCTTCAACTCCCGTGAAGACATACACGTTGATCAACGCCACGATGATGCCGCCGCCGACAATCGCCACACGGCCGAGCGTCTGCATCGTTGTATGCATGAACTTGCGCGTCGATTCGTCGAACGGCCTACCCTCGTCGTCCACGCGGGGGACCGCTTCGACCGTCATGGCGTCCGCGACGGCGTCTTGGATGACATAGCCAACGGGAGCAAGTAGCACGCTCAGCACGTACCAGACCTCTGCGGGCATGATCGCCGTCATAGCCCCTCGGCTGCCGATCAGTGCGGCCATGATGCCGAGACTCACGGCGAGCAGCCCTGCGCCTAAACCGACCAACCAGCTTTTCCAACGCCACAGAAGATCGACGGTGTGGCCTATGGGCATCTTGAGCGCCCAGGGAATACCGGCCCAGAACCCGAGCGCGGCGAGAAAGGAAGCTGAGAGGCCCAAGTAATCTTTGACAAAGAAGGTACCGACGATGCCGGTGAGGCCGGAGATGCCGTACGCCATGTAGACCATGAGCGGCGGCAGGTAGGACAGCCGCATCTCACGGCCCAGGGAGAGAATGTTGCGAGCGATCCAGTGGGCGACAGGCGTGAGCATCGCTATGGCAATACACTGGTCCCCTGTTGACGCGCGACCAACGCCTGCAGTTGCGCTCGCATTTCATTCATGGGGAGACGCGTCCGATCACCATGTCCGGCCAACACCCATTCGAATCGGTAGTCGAGTAGTTTCTGGATGGAGTCCGTCAACACCCGCTTTCTCCAGATCAGGCGGGTCGGCGCCCCTAGCGACTTCGTATGTGGACTCCACCACAGATGGTCGCCGGTAAAGAGAAACTTCTCCTGGTACAGCAGGGCCATGCTGCCGGCTGTGTGGCCAGGCACAGGAATGATTTGAAACTGTGATCCGACCCGTACCGCTTCTTCCCCAACGATCATCCACTCCGCATCCGGAACCGCGTTGGCATCCGCCCGATGAATGATCCGCCTCGCACCAAAGTGCGTAGCATACTTATCCGCATCGGCCACATCGTCTTCATGGGTCAGAAAGATGTGCGTAATACCGCCCCGTCGTTCAAAGGCTTCGACCAGATGCTTGATGTAGCGGGGCGAATCGATGAGCCAGTTGCCGTCCGGATGTTCAATGAAATAACTGTTCGCTCCGAACGACTTCTCCGAATTGAAGCCACAATAAGACACGCCGTCTTCGAGATGGAGCGGAAAGCTCGCCATCGCCGCTTGCACCCGTGATTTCTCGCTGTGCTCCGTGCCGATGGAACCGACCGGGCAGGCAAGCAACGCTTGGTAGGCCTGATGAATGTGCTCGTCGCTCTCGGGCTGGTAGAAGACGGCAGAGAAGTCGCCGATTTCTTCAAAGCTCCTCGGCGCCAACTGTCGGCAGGTGTCGCAGTTGATGCAGGTCGCATCGACGTAAAAGTTGCCCGCAACATTTGAGTCAAGCCGCTTGTGTCGATCGGCCATCAGGGGACCTTCGTGCCTTGTTTCGCTCGATCAGCCGCGCGCCAGAGGTACCAGGCTGCAGCCGTACGATGGGGTTTCCACCGCTCCCCATACCGTAACACCTGTTTGGGCGTCGGCATTATGCGCCGTCCGTAGGCGATGCGGAAGCCGTTCCGCACGCCGAAGTCATCGACGGGCAGGACGTCCGGACGACCGAGTTGGAAGATCAACAACATCTCGACCGTCCATCGTCCGATGCCTCGGACTTCGACAAGCCGCTTGATAATGGCGTCATCGTCGAGCGTTCTCACTGCTCGGCCCGTCGGCACGGTCCCGTCGAGTGTCTTCGCGGCCAGATCGCGAAGCGCCAGCACTTTCGCGCGCGAGAAGCCAGCCTGTCTGATCGATCTCACATTCGTGGCGAGCAGTTCGTCAGGGCGAGGAAATCGCCGACCTGGGAAGAGCGCGATGAATCGTTTGAGAATGCTCTCGGCGGCTTTGTCGTGCAGCTGTTGGTAGGCGATCGCGCGTGCCAGCGATTCGAA
>JACPZN010000053.1 GCA_016195505.1 Nitrospirota bacterium
GGCGATGGCCAGGGCGGTGAGGGGGTGGTCTCCGGTAATCATGATGACGCGGACGCCGGCTTGGCGGCAGCGCGTAATGGCCTCCGGCACTTCGTGGCGCGGAGGATCCATCATCGCCACGAGGCCGAGGAAGGTGAGGTTCTGTTCCACCTGGTCGATGTCCAGCTTCTCGACACCCTGCTCAATTTCACGCATGGCTACAGCCAGGACGCGATAGGCCTGGTGCGCGAAGGTACGGCTTTGCGCCATGATGCGCTGGCGGTCTTCCTGACTCATCGGCGACTGTGCCCCTTGGTGGAGCATCTGATTGCAGAGGGGCATGAGCGATTCCGGCGCTCCCTTCACGAACGCCATGAGCCGGCCTTCACGCCAATGGAGGGTGGACATGCGTTTGCGGTCCGCGTCGAACGGCAGCTCGCCCATCCTGGGCAACGGTGCATGGTGGAGGAGTCCGTGATCCAGTGCGAACTCGACCAGGGCCACTTCGGTGGGATCACCCGTGACGGTGAGGCGGCCGTCGGTCTGTCGCACGCGCTTGGCATTGTGGCAGTGGATGATCGCATCGAAGAGCGGCGCATACTCCTCGGCCTCAATCGCGCTGGTCACGTGTCCGGCGATCACCAGACAGCTTTCCTGCACTTCGATTTCGAAATGGTCCATATAGTAGCGAGCCACGCGCATCCGGTTCTCGGTCAGCGTCCCCGTCTTATCCGTACAGATGACGGTGGTGCACCCCAAGGTTTCAACGGAGGTCAGTTGCTTGATGAGCGCATGGCGTTTGGCCATGCGTTGACTGCCCAATGCCAAGGCCAGCGTTACAGTGGGGAGCAGTCCTTCCGGCACGTTCGCCGCGATGATGCCGATCCCGAAGATCGCGCTGATCCAGAAGCCGAGGCCGGTCCATAGCCCGATCGCGAAAAACGAAGCTCCCATGGCCAGTGAAATCATGGCGACGATGCGGGTGAGCTTGGTGATCTCTTTCTGGAGCGGGCTGAGGCCTGTCTCCACGCTCGTGGAGAGGGTGGCGATCTTGCCGAATTCCGTCTGCATGCCCGTGGCGAACACCACGGCCCGGCCTCTGCCGGAGAGCACGGGCGTGCCGGCAAATACGAGATTGGGAATGTCCAGGAGATGTCCATCGGCCACCGGTTCCGCCGTCCGCCGTTTCGGTTGGGATTCGCCTGTAAGAGAGGAGATGTCGACTCGCATTTCGGCTGCTTCAATCAGCCGGGCATCGGCGGGGATCTGTTCTCCCTCCTCAATCAAGAGCACGTCACCCGGTACGATCTCGCTCCGCGACACGTCATGCGGTTGGTTGTTTCGCAGCACCCATGCCCTAGCGGGGAGGAGGCGATGGAGGGCGTGCACCGCGCGCTCCGCTTTATATTCCTGAAAGAAGGCAAAGACGGCGTTGATGACGATCACGCCGAGAATTGCCCAGCCGAGCGTGGCCATACCTTCGCCGGGCTTCATGAATTCTGCCGTGAACGCCAGAGCGGCGGCGATCCAGAGCAAAACGGCCAGGAAATGGGTGAACTGGTGGAGGAACCCTCGAATCAGTGAATAGTGACTCGGCTCCTTCAGAACATTGGGGCCATACCGACCGAGCCGCCGCTGCGCCTCTTCGTGCGACAAACCGCCTTCTCTGGTTCCCAGGTGCTTGAAGATTTCACTAACTGTCAGTTGGTGAAGGTGCGGCTGGTCGAGGTCAGGCACGTGCGCCTCGCACAATGAGGACGGAACAGGGAGCATGTCTCAGCAGGCTTTCGGACACGCTGCCGAGATGGAGCCGCTCGCTCTTGGTCAAATCACGAGATCCGATCACCAGCAGCTCATCACGATTGGCTTCTACGTATCTGACGATGGTGTCGATCACGTGGTTCATCTGGACCTGCGTGACGACGGGAAAGCCGTCTTTGATGAACTCGTCCCGCAGCGCATTGACCAAGTTGGTTGCTCGTTCCATGACCGGTTTGGTCAATTCGGCCAGTTGCGATTCAGACAAGTAGCGTGCGGCGAAGTCCGTGACGGGGCTCTCCGCCGAGGACAGAATCGTGACGGTGGCAGATTCCGGAAGAATGCGGGATCGGAGAAACCGGGCGGCAAGGCGCGACGGTTTCGAGTCATCGACCGCGAGAGCGACACGGAGAAGTTTGGGCATGGGCTGTTTTACGACCAAGACGGAACAAGGAGCAATCGATGCGACTTGTCGAGAAACGCTCCCCAGCAAGAATCCTCGAATGTCGCTCAATCCGCGAGATCCAATTAGGATGAGATCCGCCTTCAACCGCCGGGCTTGTCTCACGATTGTCCGGGCTACCGGGCCATGTGAAAGGACGGTCTCGAATTTCGTGCGCGGGCCGGTTGCAGCCTGGCCGAGGGCGAGTCGGGCCAATCGCACTGCATCGCGCAGCAGAATGCCACCGGCCTTCTCCATGGCAGCGAGAGCACGTCTCTCCCCGACGGGATTCTTGCTTGTGGCGGCTCGGAGAGCTGGTTTGTCGACCACGTGCAGGAGCGCCACGTGGTCAGGCTCTCGGCTAGCGAGCGCCTCAAGCGCCTGGACTCCCCACTGCGAGCATTCCGACCCATCGACGGCACAAAGAATTCGCATGACGGGCTCCCTTCCTCAAGTGACGGCTAAGACCACGCGGGTGATTTCGGGTATCAGATCTGCATTGGGTATGCCTGCGGTGCATGGGAAGAGGGAAGGAGAATCAGCTCTGTTCCAAGGGGTTGTAAAGAGAACTGATGCCCTTGTTCCCATAGTTGGTGCGGCGTTTTGCAGCAGAGAGGAAAGCGCCACTGTGGTGATTCGCGTCAGTCGCTCAGACTGGGATGCTGGCACGATCTGGATGGCCGTTTCTTCGTGGGCTTGGTTAAGCTGGCATTCACTGAAAGATGTTGCCACCCACAGTCCGAAGCCTCTGAAGGGGGAAGGAGGGTGACATGAAGAGAGGTGTCGTATGGGCGTTTGCGTTATGGGTTTGCGTCGGTGGAGGGATCAGCATGGCGGACAGCGGTGCCGTTGCTCGTATCGGGGTTTCTGGTGAAGTGCTCGAACTGAGCCATCAAGTTGATGGCCGTACAGTGGTCGACACTCTTCCGCTTCATCGTGCGGGGGCCATCCGGTATTTTAGCGCGGGCGTGGGTCTTGAAGAGCGCGCGGCTGAGTACCCACCCTTCTCGTTGAAAGTGGTCTTTACGGCAGGGGGTAAACCCTATCTGTCAGGAGTCTCAGTCACGATTCAGTTGGCCAAAGGAGGAGCGGTGTTGACCGTTCCTCAGGATCAGGTTGAGGGACCCTGGCTCTTTGTGGATCTGCCGGCGGGAGACTACGATGTGACGGCCACGCATCGTGACAACAAGCAAGGGCTGAAAGGCGTCAAGGTGGAAGCCGGAAAGCAAAAGATAATCCACCTGCGTTGGGCCGAAGATCGCGGTATTGCGGGAGGTTTGGCGGATGAATGAGGCACGAGGCACACTGCCGGAGTCGCGAGTGACGAGCGTCGCGTAGGAGGATGAATCAATGCCGATGAAGAAGCAGGGGCGAACCCCCAAGGCCAATGACTTTGCCTCGATGACCGTCAAGCAGGTGATGGAAAAGCGAGTGCAGTCTGCCCATCTTCGGACGAAGGGCGACGTGATTGCGTCGCTGATGATCGAAGGATTTGGGGCGGTGCCGGTGATCGATGGCAAAGGAAAATTGGCAGGAATCGTGAGCGAGCACGACTTGCTGGCGGCGATTGACGATGGGCATAGCCTCGGCGCGCTGACGGCGGGCGACATCATGACCGGGAATCCCTATTCCGTTCGTCCGGAAACCAACCTGGGAACGCTCGTGCACGTGTTACGCGCGAGCGATCTTGTCCGTGTGCCGGTGGTCGATGCGAACGACCGGTTGGTCGGCATCATCGCGCGGCGCGATGTCCTGCGTACCTATCTCTCGGCCGGCTCAACGAAAAGAAAGTGAGATGAGACGATGCGACAAACCGAGTTCTTCTTAAAAGGCTGCGATCCGAAGACCTTGACGGTTGGTCAGTTGATGCAGGATGCAGTCACTCGGTGCACATCACGCACCGACGCCTTGACGATCACCCACATGATGACCCATCGCAACTTCGGCAGCGTGCCCGTCGTGGAAGAGGATGGGACGTTGGTGGGCATCGTCACCGAATACGATCTGCTCCAGGCGATGATCGACGGTCGCGATCTTCGGAAGATTCTGGCTACGGAAATCATGTCGGTCCACCCCGTGACGGTGACGGAAGACCAAACGCTCGCCCAAGTGGCCGATCTGTTTCAGGACCGGTATATCACCCGCGTGCCGGTGGTACGCAATAAGAAGCTGGTGGGGATTCTTGCACGACGCGATCTGTTGTTCGGGTACACAAAAGCCTCGCAGTATTGGTCCTGACAGGCTGTTGAAAAAGCCCGCCAGCGGCGTTCTCGCCTCGAA
>JACPZN010000355.1 GCA_016195505.1 Nitrospirota bacterium
AAACGAATAGATAGAGTAGGCCAACCCACGTTTTTCACGGACCTCTTGGAAAAGACGGGAACTGACACTCCCTCCCAGCACGCTGTTCAATACATAGGCTGCATAGCGATCTTTATGCCCGGCCGGAATGCCCTTGAGCCCCACACAGAGGTGTACCTGTTCCAGCGGCTTACGTCTCATGACGACGCCGCCGCAGATTTCAGGCGGCCAGCGCTTGCGAGGTGCTGCATGCACGGACTGGCGACGTCGCCCAAATGTACGAGCAATCGTTTTTTCGAGTTGACGTTGATCGAAATTTCCTGCCACCGCGAGCACCATCTCCTGTGGACGGTAGTGCGCCCCGACATAGTCGAGGAGATCTTGCCGCCGCAGTCGGGCGATCGTCGCTTCCTGCCCCAGAATCGGCCGGCTCAGGGGGTGGCGGCCCATCACGAGTCCCGTATGAAGTTCCTGCACAAGATCTTCGGGATCATCCTGAACCATGCGGATCTCTTCGAGCACCACCTGCTTTTCTTTTTCAATCTCCTTCGTTCCGAATCGAGACCGGTGGAACAAATCAGAAAGCAGATCCAGCGCCTTGGGTAAATGCTGATCGAGAACTTTGACATAGAAGGTTGTCGTTTCGCGCGTGGTAAAGGCGTTCATCTCGCCTCCTAGCGCATCGATTTCGCGAGAGATGTCCGTGGCCGACCGGGTGGTCGTTCCTTTGAAAAACATGTGTTCGATGAAGTGGGAGTAGCCGGCTTGCGTGGGACTTTCGTCGCGGGAACCGGCATTGACCCACATGCCGACCGTGACGGACTTGAGCGTCGGAATCCGTTCGGTGACCAAACGGACTCCGTTATCGAGAGTGAGTTTGCGGTACAAGGGTGATTACCCGGCCGCCGGATCTTTCGCGCCGCTCATGGTCGGAGCCGGCATGGTTTCTTTCCGGCTGAGCCGGATCTTGCCTTGCTTATCGATCTCCAGCACTTTCACTAGAATCTGATCGCCCTCAGCCACTTCATCGGACACGGCCTTCACCCGATGATGAGCCAGCTGTGAAATGTGGACCAACCCATCCGTGCCCGGCAGAACCTCGACGAACGCGCCGAAATCCATGATCTTTCTGACCGTGCCCATATAGATCTTCCCGATTTCGACCTCCTCGGTCAGACGGCTGACGATGTCCTTCGCCTTCTGCAACGACGCTTCATCCGAGGATGCAATTGTCACAATCCCTGTATCCTCGATATTGATCTTCACTCCGCAATCGGCCTGAATCCCACGGATCGTTTTCCCACCCTGGCCGATAATATCCCGAATCTTGTCCTGCTTGACTTTCATCGTAAAGATGCGCGGTGCGAACGGTGATAGATTCGTACGCGGACCGGTCAACGCTTTCGCCATATGACTGAGAATATGGAGTCGTCCGGCACGGGCCTGCTCCAGCGCTTGTTGCATGAGCGCTGTCGTAATCCCGCCTATCTTAATGTCCATCTGCAGCGCCGTGACGCCGTTCTTGGTCCCGCAAACTTTGAAATCCATATCGCCGAGGTGGTCTTCAAGACCCAGGATGTCGGAGAGAATAATGACTCCGTCGCCTTCTTTGATGAGCCCCATCGCGATGCCGGCTACCGGTTCCTTGATCGGCACACCGGCATCCATCATGGCCAATGTGCCGCCGCAGACCGTGGCCATCGAAGACGAGCCGTTGGATTCCAGGATTTCTGAAACGATGCGGAGCGTATAGGGGAACGTGTCCTTGCCCGGGATAACTGGCTTCAACGCCCGTTCAGCCAAGGCTCCATGCCCGACTTCACGCCGACCGGGCGATCGTAACGGCCGCGCCTCGCCGACGCTGAACGGCGGAAAGTTGTAATGCAGCATAAAGGTGCGTGTGTATTCGCCCTCCAGCGCATCGATGCGCTGCTCATCGTCCGTCGTCCCTAGTGTCACCACCGCCAAGCTCTGCGTTTCCCCGCGGGTGAAAATGGCCGAGCCGTGCGCGCGCGGCAACGCGCCAACCTCGCACGTGATGGACCGGATGTCTGCCGGACCTCGTCCGTCCGCACGTGACCGCTTTTCCAGTATCATGCTCCGGACTTCCGTATATTCCAGTCCGTGAAAGACGATTTTGATGTGCCGTTCGCTGGTCGGAACATCGGGATTCTTCAGCTTCTCAACTGCCTCGGCCAGCACCGCATCCAACTTCTCCTGGCGCGCCGACTTGTTCGGAATCATGATCGCGTCGCGAATAGGTTGCGCGACCAAGGCCTTCACCTTGGCAGACAATGCGGAATCGATCGGCTCCACGACGACTTCCCACTTCGTCTTGCCGACTTTTTTCGCTAGCTCGGAAATCTTTGCGACGATCTTCTTGATCTCGACATGGGCCAATTCGAGTGCCTGGAGCATCGTTGCTTCCGGCAACTCGTTGGCCCCGGCCTCGACCATCATCACGGCATCGGCCGTACCGGCCACGACCAGATGGAGATCACTTTTCTCCAACGTTTCCAGATCAGGGTTCACCACGAACTGCCCATTGACTCGACCAATCTTCACTCCGGCGACCGGACCATTGAAGGGAATGCTGGACACCGATAGGGCGGCTGATGCCGCGGTGATGCCGATGACATCGGACGAGCCAGTCTTATCCGCTGAGAGAACCGAGGCGATGACTTGCGTTTCGAAGTAGTAGCCTTCAGGGAAGAGCGGACGGAGCGGACGGTCGATTAAGCGGCTCGTGAGCACTTCCTTTTCAGCCGGCCGACCTTCCCGCTTGAAGTAGCCGCCGGGAATTTTTCCAGCCGCGTAGGCCTTTTCTTGATAGTCGACAGTGAGGGGAAGAAAATCAATGCCAGGCTTGGCCGTCTGCGAAGCCACAGCCGTCGCCAAGACTACCGTGTCACCGTACGAGGCCCAGATTGAACCGTCGGCCTGCTTCGCCACCCGGCCGGTTTCGAGCCGGAGCGTCCGGCCCGCAATGTCAATTTCAACAGAATGTACCATCTAGGGTCTCCTCTAGTTAGGTCCCACAGATGCCCACAGAGATAGGCTCAGATAGCCAAGTGAAAAGTTAAAAACTTAAAGTGAAAAGTGGAGAAGCCCTCGCCCACTTTTCACTTCGCACTTTACACTTTTAACTTGTGTCTTCGTGAGCGTATGTCCGTGTTCACCTGTGCGACGTTCGATCCATACCATCGCCCCATAAACGATAGCGGCTGGCGCCCAGTTCTGCCGACTACTTTCGAATGCCGAGTCGATCGATGATGGCCCGGTACCGTGCATCATCGACGCCACGGAGATAATCCAATAAACGCCGTCTCCGTCCTACCAACTGCAACAGCCCACGCCGCGAGTGGTGATCTTTCTTATGCGCCTTGAAATGCTCGGTGAGATACGTAATGCGGTTGGTCAGAACCGCGATCTGAACTTCCGGAGATCCAGAGTCTGTATCGTGCTGCCGATACTGCTTGATCAATTCCGTTTTTGCTTCCCTGAGTAATGCCATGATCTTTACCCCCCTCACTTCCCGCTCAATTGATTGTCTCGATCTCTCCCAATACTTTGTGAATCTTAATCAGCCCTGCGGTTCGCACATCATGGGTTCCAATCGCCAGCAGTCGGCCTCCTTCATCCTTGAGCCGCACAGAAATCGGTTTGGGTGAGGACGGGAGTTGCCCAATTCCCATCGGACAGACCGCGCCGCCATGCAAAACACGCTGGGCCTGCTCATCGGTGACCACGAGGGCCGGCAACCGGTCCAGCACTTGATCTAATGGGATGAGGTGATCCCGCAGGGTCCCAATCACCGCCTGAGCGGCAATCTGATCAACGGTCACGGCTTGGTCTATCGACAGAGGGCCCACGCGACGACGTTCGAGGGCGAACAGATGTCCACCGACGCCCAGCACCTGGCCGATATCGGCACACAACGTCCGAATGTAGGTCCCTTTCGAGCAGACGACGCTCAACGTCACATCCCGGCCGTCAATGGCTAGGATCTCCAGCTCATGAATAACAACCGCCCGCGCGGCTCGTTCAACCGTCTCGCCCGCCCTTGCCGCCTTGTAAAGCGGACGCCCTCCCACTTTCACAGCCGAGTACATCGGCGGCAATTGTTGCTGCAGACCGCGAAACTGAGCGATCACATCGCGGAGGTCCGCTTCGCTCACCACGACCGAGTCGTTCTGCGCCATGACCCTTCCGGTCGCATCTTGTGTATCGGTCGTCTCCCCGAGACGCAAGACCGCACGGTATTCCTTGTCCCAATCGACCAAATACTCGGCGACCCGCGTGGCACGCCCCACCAGCACAGGCAAGACACCCGTGGCCGCAGGATCCAGCGTGCCCGCATGACCAACCTTGATACCGCCCAAGAATCCGCGCACTTTGACCACCACATCGTGGGATGTCCAGCCAATGTCCTTCTTGACGATGAGAACTCCCTCGGCAACGGCAGCTTGTTGGGCCATGTCCATTGAGATATCCATACCCTTACGATCCAGACGCTGTCGTATCCGGGAGGTTCGATGGGGCCGGTGCATCACCCAGTTGAGCGTCGATGTGCAATTCTTCTAATAATTTCAAAACACGATCGCCGCGCAGACCGCTGACATCTTTTTTGAAGATCACTTCTGGAAGATACCGGAGTGTGAGGCGACGGCCTAACTCAGCCCGCACAAAGCCACTGGCCTTCGACAGCCCGGCAAAGATGTCACGCTCGGCTTGATCCTTCTCCATTGTGGTGACAAAGACGTAGGCGATGCGCAAATCCGCCGTCAGTTCGACATCGGTCACCGTGACGGATCGCACCCGCGGATCTTTGATCTTCCGCATGAGGATGTCCGCCACTTCCATCCGAATCTGATCGGCCACCCGATCAGCCCGCTTGTAGGTTGCCTTGGACATCTTGCGCTGATCCCCTGCTCTCATCTGGCCGGTAACAGACATCACGCCGGCCGCTACAACAATTCCAACTGGGTCCGGACAACCTCGATCGCGGGCATACCTTTGATCAGGTTTAACGCCCGCTCGAGCACTTGATTCACGTGGGTACCTTCATTCGCCACACAGGCCATTCCTAACACCGCCTTCTGCCAGAGATCCTGACCATCCACTTCCGCGACCGACAGGTTGAACTTTCCATGGAGCCGGTCTTTCAGACTATGAAGCACTTGACGCTTGTCCTTGAGCGATTGGCTCTCCGAGATAAACAGCTCAACGGTGCACAGACCAACGACCATGTCCTACACCGCCGTGGACTCAGAGCTTCGTGGCGATCTTATCGATTGCATAGGCCTCGACGATATCGCCGACCTTCACGTCATTGAAGTTCTCGATGCTCAATCCACATTCATAGCCCTGCTGTACTTCACGCACGTCGTCTTTGAACCGCCGTAACGACGCCAGTTTGCCTTGGTAGACCACGACGTTATCTCGGATCACTCGCACACCGGCGCTCGCGCGGGAAATCGTGCCGTCGATGACGTAGGACCCAGCCACAGCTCCAGCCTTGGGAATGGTAAACACTTGCCGTACCTCGGCCCGTCCTAATGTTCGCTCTTTAAGCGTCGGTTCTAGCAACCCTTCCATTGCGACTCCGTTATGAATGACGCGCAGCTTCACGGCTTCCGTCGAAAGCTTCTCGACCGCACCCGCCAATGCTTCGGATGATCCCTGTACATCGGCTTTGATGACGATGGCCAATTCCTTCACCGACCCTTCTTGGATCTTTGTGAAGAGATCATCGAGCGAGACTTTGGCAGGGCCGGCCAATTCCGTCGCCCGTCGCTTTTGGGCCCGCTCCTCGGCAATCTCACGGGCAACCCGTTCATCCGAAACAACTTGGAATACATCTCCGGCCGATGGAACACCCGGCAATCCAATCACCTCGACGGGGATGGACGGGCCGGCCTCCGGCGTCTTCGCACCTCGATCATTAATCAGCGCCCTGACACGCCCGCTGAACGTCCCGACGACATACACATCACCCACTTTCAGCGTGCCGTTCTGGACCAAGACTGTCGCGACAGGACCGCGGCCACGCTCGATCTTGGCTTCGATGACGGTGCCCTTGGCCTGCCGATGAGGATCGGCCTTGAGTTCGAGTACTTCCGACTGAAGGAGAATCATTTCGAGCAAGGTATCCAGCCCCGTTTTCTGTTTGGCGGAGACTTCCACCATGATGGTATCGCCGCCCCACGCTTCAGAAATCAAACCATGCTCAGAAAGCGCATTTCTCACGCGATCCGGATTGGCTCCCGGCTTGTCGATCTTGTTCATCGCCACGATCAGGGGCACTCCAGCGGCTTTGGCATGGTGAATCGCTTCGATCGTCTGCGGCATCACTCCGTCGTCTGCAGCCACGACCAAAATGACAATATCGGTGACCTTGGCTCCCCGCGCACGCATCGAAGTGAAGGCTTCATGCCCCGGCGTATCGAGGAAGGTCACCTGCTTGCCGCGCACCGACACGGTATAGGCGCCGATGTGCTGAGTAATCCCCCCGGCTTCCCCTTCGGCCACTTTCGTTTGTCGGATCGCATCGAGCAGCGACGTCTTTCCGTGGTCGACATGGCCCATAATAGTAACGACCGGTGGACGTGACTCAGGCCGCTCATCGCCGCCCGTTTGAACCACATCTTGCAACAGGTCCTCACCGGCCTTTTCAACGGCCACTTCGATCTTGACGCCGCTTTCTTCGGCAAAAATCGACGCCGCGTCCAGATTCATGGGCTGATGGAAGGTGAGCATCTGGCCCATATCCATGAGTTTGCGAACAATGTCTGCCGGCCGCTGACCGATCAACTCGGCGAACTCCTTCACCGTCGTCCGAGTGGTCACCTTGACGCTCTTCCGACGAGGCTTGGTGATTTCTCCGGGAGCACTGTGATGCACATGCTTCGACCGGTCATCGCGCCGCTGCACAGGAATCGCACGGAGGTCTTGCCAGCGTGCGGCATCCTCACGAAACTTGACGTCGTGCTGCTCGTCTTTGGGCCGACCGGGCTTCCGCGCTTTCTTGAGCTTGTCTTTCAGTCCCTCCGCCTCGATGGCTTCGAAAGCCATGCTCTTCTTCTTGCCCGCCACAGCCTCCATGGTCGCCGCCGCACCTGGTTGAACAGATACTGCGGGCCTTACCGGTAGAGCTTCGTGTACCGGCACAGAGGGAGACGGCGTCATCGTTCCGGCTTCAGCCGTTGGCGTTACCTGTACGGGATGACCGTGATCGGCTTCTCCTGCAAGAGGATGCGCGACAGGAGCGACCGGAGGATGTATGCCGCTTGAGGGAGCGGCTGCTGCCGCACTTTCAATTTCACTAACCGGCCCAAGGGTGATGGCCTCGCTCGGCTCGTCTTCCTTCTTCCGCTTGATCAGAATGCGCCGCTTGTCGGGTTTGGCAGGTTCTTCTACCGGCAGACTCTTCGCCGCCCCGGCTTTGGCGTGGCCCCCATCATGTGTTGACTTCGCGCTATGTCCCGCTTCTCCCTCTGTAGCTTTCCCTGCCCCCTTCACCTTTGGGGCGAGCTTGTTCAACGCCTTCTGAATGATTTCATCGTCCAGCGCGCTGCTATGGGAGGCAACGGATATCCCCAGCTTCTTGAGTTCGGGAATGAGCGCACGATTTTCCATTCCCAGT
>JACPZN010000356.1 GCA_016195505.1 Nitrospirota bacterium
CGGCTTGCGCGTGAATCTTGAATTGCTTGCCTCGGCCCGCACCCAACGGGAAGCGACATTTACGGCACCCCGAAACATTTTTGCAGTGCCCAGACCAGACGGAACACTTCCCGTCGACAATGAGGCAGCACAGGTGAATCAGCAAAATCCGGTTTCAGAGCAAGCATCGCTGCAGCAAGCGGCTGCGGCGGAGCTGTCGCAGTATCGATACCTTGGGTTTCTTCGAATGGGCGAGACCCGAAAGAAGAATAGAGATATTGCCGTGTTGAGCAAAAATGACGATGTGCTGGTCGTGAAAGTCGGTGATCATGTCGAAGACCATCTGGTGCTCAAAGCAATCACTGAGGAGAGCGTCACCATCCGAGATACCGGTGCCCGCATCGATCAAACCGTGCCATTGTCCGAAGAACCACCAGCTCAACAGTGACCAACACCCATGCGGATGATCTCGGTATCATTAAGGCGCGCAGAACAGGGCTTCTCGTACATCATGGTGATGACGGCCATCGTCATACTGGGGGTGGCGATGTCGGCGGCTGCTCGGCAGTGGAAAACAATGGTGCAGCGGGAACTGGAAGCGGATTTGCTCGCCAAAGGCATCGAAATTCAGAATGCCCTCGCACTCTATTCTGCTAGCGCCAAAGCTGGCAGAGTTGTCCCTGGCGAGGTGTATCCTCAAACACTGGCCGATCTGACAAGACTGCCCAAGCCTTTCCTCAGAAAGGTGTACCTCGATCCGCTCGGACATGGGGAATGGGAATTGGTGCGCGCTCCCACAGGCGGAATCATGGGGGTTCGGAGCAGAAGTAAGAGCAAGCCGATCAAGCAGAGCAATTTTCCGCTGGCCGTCCGCCATTTCGAGAGGAAGCCGACCCATTATGATTGGGTATTCCAATTCCCCAATCCTTCCATGGCCGCTCTGACCCCACCAGGTGCACAGCCGTTGCCCGCTGCTCCAGGACAGCCCACTGCTCCCGGTGGAACAGTCGGTTCCGGTTCTCCGTCACCGCCAGGTACTCCACCACCCGCACCTCCGCCGGCAGCATCCCCTCCAGTCGCCTCGCTGTAGCCGCGGCGTTGTCTTGACCCGTCTGAGAGGGGCGGGGTATGCTTTGCGCGAACATATCAAATCCAGAAAACCGAAGGATTCTTGTCAGAAGGATACGTTGTGAAAACGGAGTTGCAAAAGCCTGAAGAGCACGCGGAACCGGAGCTGAAGCCGATTCCGGAGTATGTGGAAGAGCTTGTTGCCAAGGCGAAACGTGCCTCGGGGAAACTGGCTGTCTTGTCGACGGCGGTCAAGAATCAGGCCCTCTTTGCGATGGCCGAGGCGCTCGAGGCAAAGACGGACCAGCTTCTTGCGGCGAATGAACAGGACCTCGATGCCTTCGGATCGGCTCCGGCTAAGAAAGCGATGGCAGACCGCCTGCGTCTTACGGAGAAGCGGATTGGTGAGATGGCCGCCGGTATCCGTGAAGTGGCGAAATTGCCCGATCCCTTGGGGATGACACCCGCCATGTGGACGAGGCCGAACGGGATGCAGGTGGGACGTGTCCGCGTGCCCATTGGAGTGATCGGAATTATTTATGAGTCGCGTCCCAATGTGACGGCGGATTCGGCGGCCCTCTGTCTCAAATCCGGCAATGTGTGCGTGCTGCGAGGAGGCAGTGAAGCGATTCATTCCAACACGGCGATCGCCGCCATCCTCTCTGATTCGGCCGAAAAGTCCGGCGTTCCGGCCGGCGCTATTACGTTCGTGGGGCGACCGGCTCGTGAGGTGGTATCGGTGTTGCTTAAACAGGACCGGTTCATCGATTTGATCATTCCACGTGGGGGCGAATCGCTCATGAAGCTCATCGCCGAGCACGCGACCATTCCCGTCGTGAAACATGATGCAGGGGTGTGCCACGTGTATGTGGATGTCACGGCGGATCCTGCGATGGCCGAATCGATTTGCGTCAATGCCAAGGCGCAGCGGCCTTCGACCTGCAATGCCATGGAAACGTTGCTCATCCACCAAACGATCGCGCGGACGTTGTTGCCCAAGCTGGCTGCAAGTCTTGTGGCGGCGAAGGTCGAGATTCGCGGCTGTCCCAAGACCTGCCAGTTGATTTCCGAGGCCAAGCCGGCAAGCGAGCAGGATTACGGAAAAGAGTTTCTCGACCTGATTCTTGCGGTGAAAATCGTCAAGAACATGGACGAGGCGCTGGAGCACATTGCGCAGTACGGGTCGCGGCACACGGAAGCCATCGTGACGTCGGACTATGGTCGTTCGATGCGGTTCCTCAAAGAGGTCGATGCCAGCGCCGTGCTCGTAAACGCCTCTACTCGGCTCAACGACGGCTATCAATTCGGTCTTGGGGCGGAAATCGGCATCAGCACCTCGCGCATCCATGCGCGAGGACCTATGGGACTTGAGGAACTGACCTGCTTCAAGTTCATCGTACTGGGGAGCGGCCAGCTCCGCGAGTAAATGCCCTCCAATCCGGTTGCCTTTGCCCTGAACACTCCTGGTCATCTCTGGTTCCCCTCCACGCTCGCACTTGCCAAAAATTTTGAACAGTCCGGGGGGCACGTTGAAACCCGACCGACCGGACATCTGGTGTTCTATCGGCCGGATGGACGGCGGTTTCTTGCCACCGACCCGACAGGCCACCCCTTACACGAGTGTGAGTGGGAATCGAAGGCCGGAGGGGCTGTTTCGCTGGCGAGGGCGCGGGTTCGTCTTGATTGGGGCCGGTGGGTCGGACTCAAGTCGGGTGGGCTGGTGAATGAATCCAAATTGAACCTGGCCACGAAGCCTGGATGGCAGCAAGTCACGCCGGATGGCTTGCGTGCCATGGCCGCTCAAGCATTACGAGTCCCGATCGAGGAGGTGCGGTGGTTCTTCCAGGACGAGGATCTCAATAATGATGCGAAAGGAATGGTGACGATTCGTCACCGGAAAGATGCGTTCTACGTGCTCGAGGACGGGGGATTTGAGGAGGCCCGTTTCATGTCCTGCATGGGCGCGATGCATTGGGACCGCATTGATTTTCTTCCCGTCGTTGAACTGTTCAAGTCGTTGCTGCCGGGAACCGGCTCTGCAGCCTTTGAACTGATTCGCGGGCTTTACGACGATCAGAACAAAGGGCAGACCGATCTACCGCAATTGCGCTACCGAGGGATTCCCACCTATCCATCAGAAGCAGCCTTCAGGCTGTTCAGCAGCTTTTTCACCCCTCACGCGCCAGGCGGTGGAAGCCCCTTGGCTGTCTTCATGGATCAGACAACATCGCATCATGTAATCTGGCTTCCCTCTCTGCATCCTCCTGTGCGCTATTTTGATGATGCCCAAGGGCTGTGTTTGACAATCCAAAATGGAATGGTGCAAAAGGCCACGCTCGCAGAGGATTCCGCCGGCCTCTCGTATCTGAATCCGACCGGTCGTCGCGTGGTGCCGCTGGATCGCAGCCTCAGGGCGAGTGGCGAGCAGGTGGTCTTACGAGACCGGACAGAGGAGAAGATTGTGAAGACCGTGGTAAAGGTAGTGATGGCGTCTGCCCCAGCAACTCTGGTTTCCAGTCCCATCGACTGGCGATCGGTCTTTGTCCAAGGGCTTCCCGAAATGCAGGCGACTGAAGCCTATGGAGCAGTGCTGTTCTATCCTGAGGATGACAGGGAGATCAGCGAACTCTCGGCGCAACCGTTTGTGGCCGACTATCTCCAAGATCTAGGGGAGCAGGATCGGGAGATTGGGACGATCCTCGCACGGGCGGAGCGAGTGCTCATCGACAATGGGGACGCGGTGATCTCGACCTGCATTCCCTTCGATCGGCCTCGTGACTACACGGCCACTTTTCGTCATGCGGCCTATGCGCAGCGTCAGGCGCAGCAGCTTTGGACCCAATGCGCCGAAGTGCAGAAGTGGGAGTGGCTGCAGCGGATTCGATTTGTGCCGGCTTCGGCATGGGAGAAAACGATCGCAAGTCAGCAGCCATACGATCTTGTCTATCAGTGGCTGCCCTATGAATCATTCAGTGGCCCAGCCGAGTTGGCGACAATCGTCACGAGATTACAGCAGGTGTTGCGACCAGGCGGGAATGCGTTTATCGTCGGACCTGTCGAACTTCGGGAAGCGCTGATTCAGCACGGGCTGCAGGTCCACTGGATAGAATCGGTCGAATCGCTGCC
>JACPZN010000377.1 GCA_016195505.1 Nitrospirota bacterium
CATACTCCATTGCCTGGATCGGCTCGATCCCACTTCAAAACTGGGCGGTCCCCTCCATCCTGAACGGGATAGGGTGCGGGCACTGCAGGAGAAGGTAAAATCTACTTTTGCTTTCTTCGGCAATCAGGATATTTTTAACCTCCGAAATCTAGAGGAAGGTGGAGAACTCGCTCCGCGATACGCTATCGTTACCTGTTCGGCACCGGCCGCGCCGACTTTTGCCTATGAGCCGACGAGACTGTCTCAATCGGTCATCGACACACAAAGAGACCCTTCCAGCAGATCCGATTCCGAGGTGAGTCCGGGCTCGAAGTTCAGCATGGCACCAGTGCCCTTCTCTTCCTCCCTTGGAAGTTTGAGATCGTCGGTCCCCTTTCTCTCCTCATTCTCATGGCGCATCGAGGATCGCTCTGTGTGCTGGGCTCAGTCGATGCCCAAGCTTTTTGGGAACTTCCGGCGCAATTGCTCGACGAGCCGTGCTATCGTCCTCAAAACCAATCCTTCACCACCGCAAACCTTCCGGTGGTTCTTGGTGAGATATACCAAGCGCTCGTTCGTCTACCAATCGGTGACTCGATCAACCAACCGCGCGGATCTCGGAACCCTTCGGCGCCAATTTCCTCCTGCGGGCCTTTCCACTTCAGCGAACCATTTCAACTACTGCTTTTCGGTATATCCGTATTAGCCGAGGAGCGACCTTTCCGGGGATCCCTTCCAGCAGCACAGCGCGGAAATTTTCCGCGATGACCGAAGAAGCTCCTCCTTGGTTCCTCACTCTCGTTCCGGTTTAGAGCCCGGCCCGGTTCCCTCGTACCTCTAATCCTTGAGCGATTCTGCGGCCATGGTCATGGCACCGGCGCAAAAGGCAGGAACAATTGACCGGCCTCAGACCCTTTGTTAGACTTTCATGGTGTCCGACCACCAATCATTGTCTCGCCGCCAAACGCACTAACTCCGTCATGAATTCAACGCAAACGATCCGAGCTATTCAGGAGAATATTGCGCAAGTGATCAAAGGCAAGCCACACGTGATCGAACTGACCGTTGTGGCCCTACTGGCCCGAGGACACCTCCTGCTCGAAGACGTCCCCGGAGTGGGGAAAACCACGCTTGCCCATAGTCTTGCGCGATCGCTCGACTGCTCTTTCAAGCGCATCCAGTTCACGAGTGACCTGCTTCCGTCGGACATCGTGGGTGTATCGATTTTCAACCGCCAGAAACAGGCCTTTGAATTCATGCCCGGCCCCATCTTCGCCAACATCGTGCTCGCTGATGAAATCAATCGAACCACACCAAAAACTCAGAGCAGCCTCCTGGAGGCAATGAGCGAAGCGCAAATTTCGGTCGACAATCAGACTCATCCTCTGAGCCAACCGTTTATGGTGATTGCAACCCAAAATCCTGCCGAATATCACGGGACGTTTCCGCTTCCTGAATCGCAACTTGATCGGTTCTTGATGCGACTTCGCATCGGCTACCCGTCGCCGGAAGAAGAAAAAAAGGTCCTGGATCGATCCCAATCCCTCCATCCAGCCGAGGACCTGCAACCGATACTTACGGCCCAAGACGTCCTAGATCTGCAGGCGCAGGTCGATAAAGTGCTCATGGAAGAGAGCCTGATGGAATATCTCTTGTCAATTGTCCAGACGACGAGACAATCTGAGCTGTTGTCGTTGGGGGTGAGCACACGCGGAGCACTGGCTCTGAGCCGGGCAGCCAAAGCATTGTCATTGGTTCGTGGACGAACCTATTGTTTGCCGGACGATATTAAGGAGCTTGCCCCCACCGTCCTTTCTCACCGCATCATGGTGGCGCGCACTCAGGGCCTCCGTCAGCGAAGCTTTGAGCAAGCCGGGCGCATTATCCAAGACCTTGTTGAATCGGTGCCAGTTCCCGTCTAGCTGCCTCTCGAATGCCCCTGCGGGGACGTCTGGTGGTACATGCGATCTCAATTCCGTGCGCTCGTGCGACACCCCACCCGATATCGTTCGACGCGCCTCACATCTGAAGGCCTCCAGTTTTTGCTCTTCACCTTGGCGGTCGGCGTCGCCGCGATCAATACCGGCAACAATCTCTTTTATTTACTGCTCGCGATGATGCTGAGCATC
>JACPZN010000378.1 GCA_016195505.1 Nitrospirota bacterium
CTTCTACTAATCGGAGACGGACCTTTGAGGCCAGCGTCGCCAAGATCAACAGACCTTCTAATTCCGCAAACGATTCGCCCAGGCAACGACGCCCACCCCCGCCAAACGGAATGTAGCTGAAGACCGGACGTGCGCGCTTCGCTTCCTCTGAGAAACGGTCTGGATCAAATCGGTTGGGATCGGGAAACCATCGTGGATTCCGGTGCAGGCTCCAGGGGCTGAGGAACACCCTTGCACCAGCAGGGAGCACAATACCGGACGGTAGCTTGTCTTCATCACGGTTCACACGGGTATGCAAAAGCCAGGCGGGAGGGTAAAGGCGAAGTGCCTCGTCCCAGATCATTTTGGTATAGATCAGGTATGGTAGGTCTGCTGCTGTTGGGAGATGGCCATCCAAGACGGTCTCCAATTCACGGGCTAGTCGTGTGCGCACAGTTCGGAACTGAGAGAGGAGGAACCAGGTCCATGTCAAAGCAGCCGCGGTGGTTTCATGACCGGCTAACAGGAAAGTAAAGAGTTCATCCCGAATTTCCTTATCGCCCAACGGCCGGCCCTCTGCGTCGGTGGCGGCGAGCAAGAGCGAAAGGACATCATGGGTTTGGTGAGGCGTCGTGCGCCGGTCTTGGATAAATCTTCGGATCGTCGCCTGCATCCAGCGATGGCCGCGCAAGAATTCTCGATGGAGTCTTGTTGGAACCCAGAGTGGAGTCATCATCGCCAGCAGGGAGTCATACTGCTTTTTTATTAAGCGCTGGCCTGTTGTGACGGCCTGCATCACTTCCGTCCTCTCAGCACCCACCTCCAGGCCAAAGAGGAGGCGCCAAATCACCGACAGGGTGAGCTGAGTCATCTCGCGTCCAATGTCGACTGTGATGCCCTCCGGCCAGCTGGCAGCGAGGCCCGCTGCTTTTTCAGTGATGAGCCCGGCGTATGAAGCGACGTGGTCTCCATGGAAAAAAGGAAGAAGCAGCCGCCGCTGGTGGTGATGGATCGCTCCCTCCGTATGCAGCACCCCTTGCCCAAAAATATAGGATTCAACCGGAGGAACGGGAGCCTTCGTGTAATTGTCTTGGTTGGTCACTAGCACATGTTTGACATCGACCGGATTGTTCAGCAAATACATAACCGGGTCCGATTGACGTAAGAGGAGTCCGGCCATTCGGCCCATGGGGATCTTTACGACATCGCCATAGAAGCGGCAGCGCAACAGAAAGCCGAGGCTGTCCTGCCGAAACTCGGGAAAGAACCCAAACCAGCGAGAGACTGGTGGGCCGGAGAGTGTCGCGGCAGGAATGGCTTGGTTCGACATGTGTGCCTAGTCGTCTTCGTGACGAAGATACTTTATTCGAGACTGGTGCTGTCAACGCTCTTCTAATTGGATGATGGGCCAGACCAACGCTCTGCGCCGTCCTGTGGTATCACCCAGTAGCTGGACAGGAGCGCGCCGAGTTGCCTCGTCCATTTGGGTATGACGTGGTGACAGGCGAGTCCAAGGAGAGTGTACGATCACCGATTGACAGAGGCCATAGTTCGTCTTAGGCTGAAACGAGAGGAGGATTCGTTATGCCTGTGATGCTCGCATTCTTTCTAGTCTGTGCCGTGGTTACTCAGGCAGCCGCCTTGGATGATTCTCAGTCGACCGCATCCAATATGGTCAAGGGTGATGTGATGTACTGGGAAGGTGAGGAACTCATCGTGAAAGAAATGTCCGGCAAGGAGGTTCGTCTGCGGGTGACCGCCGAAACAAAAATTGAGGGAGCGGCGAGTCGATTGAAGACCGGCGACAAGATTACTGCGCAGGTCAACTCCGATGGGCGTACGCTCTCTATCGCGCTGCAGATTTCGGAGGGTGGGAGCGCCAGTGGCCTGCCCGGTACACATTGACAGGCAGCCCTCGCCCGGTTAGCTGTGACCGGCTGTGGCTTCAAGCCGCCGGATGGTGCCCTCCAACCTTTCTTGATGAGGCGAGGCAAGGGACTGAAACTCTATGCCGATCCCATGTGCGCCGGACCAGCGCACGACGGCGCCTTGAATGAGGATCGGGGTCTCGCCTTCAGGGATGTAGAGCAGCAGATCCACCTTCATTCCTGCGAAGGCTCGGAAGGGGCTTTCGACCCGGCATCCTTTTCGAGAGAGATCCAACGCCTTGCTAATCTGATGAGGATGATTCTGGTGTACGAGAGTTCCGGAAAA
>JACPZN010000054.1 GCA_016195505.1 Nitrospirota bacterium
CCATTGTCGGTCATGGCCACGACGGAGGGCACCATATTGCGCTCGTTCCGCCCGGCGATGACGCGAGGAGCTCCCTTATCCATGTAGGCGACCAATGAATTGGTCGTGCCGAGGTCTATACCGACAATACGCGCCATGGTCCTTAGGCTATCGTTGCGACGAGGTCGTTGATGATGTTCTTGACGTAGGTTCGGTTCGACAGGATTTCTCGCATCTGTTTGAGAATTCGATCGCGCTCAGCGCGAGCCCGGTCGGTTGCTTCACCACGATCTTGGAGCGCATCCCAATTGGTGAACAGCTGTTGCAAGTTGGTTTCCATGTCCTGTTGACGCCGTTCGAGCGTCACGCGCTCTGCCTGGAGCTTCGTGCGGAGTGCTGAGGTAGCTGCAGAGGATCGGTCGGCTGCGCGGTATTCATCCAGCGTATCTTGGAGCTCGAGAATTTCTTCGAAGAGATCGGCAGGGGGTGATGTCCTGATCTCTTTGACGGCTCCGGCTTCCAAATCGAGGAGATATTCGGCTCGTTGAATTGGGTCTCTCAGCGTGCGATAGGCGGAATTCAGCATCGCGGAATTGCCAAGGCTGATCGTTTGTTCTTCCGCGCTCTTCCCCTGAAAGAAGTCCGGATGGAACGCGCGGCTGAGTTCGTAGAACTTGGTTTCCAGTTGAGGCAGATCGATCGTCAGCCGGCGGGGGAGGCCCAAGCAGGTGAAATAGTCGACATCTTTCGAGACCGGCTGGACCTTAACGCAGCGTTCGCAGAAGTACTCGCCGGCCACTTCGGACTGGCAGTGCCAACACATACTCCGCGCCATCTGGAGTTCGCGAGGATTTGTGCCGTGGGTGCGGTGATGGTCCATACCTCTACCTGCTCTGACAAGACAGGCATGGCAACGGGCCATGCCTGCGTGAAGATTCTCTCCGGTGACTTTTGATGCTGATTATGCCGAGAACGATTCCCCGCAACCGCAGGTCTTGTTGGCGTTCGGGTTCACGAACTTGAAATTCCCGCCCATCAGGTCTTTTTGGAAGTCTAACTGGGTCCCCTGGAGATAAATGGCGCTCTTGGCATCGACGATGACTTTGACACCGTCGAACTCATAGACCTGATCGTACTGGCCGATCTTCTCGTCGAAATTGATCGTATAGCTCAGACCCGAGCAGCCGCCGCCTTTGACGCCGAGGCGAAGCCCACCTCCCTCGATGCCTTGCACGTTGATCAGCCGCTTCACTTCCTTCAGGGCTGCCTCGCTGAGTGTGATGACAGGAGCCTGAGTTTCTGCATTCGTTGCGTCCATTGGGCGCTCCCTTCGTAAGCGTTACTTGGCGTCAGCCAGCTGTCCATCAGACTTCTTTTGATAATCGGCCAATGCCGCCTTGATCGCATCTTCCGCGAGCACGGAGCAGTGAATCTTCACCGGCGGGAGGTTCAGCTCCTGCACGATGTCCGTATTCTTGATCTTCTGGGCTTCCTCGATCGTCTTGCCCTTGAGCCATTCGGTGGCCAGACTGGAGCTGGCAATAGCCGAACCGCAGCCGAAGGTCTTAAACTTTGCATCCACGATCGTATCGTTCTGCACCTTGATCTGGAGCTTCATGACGTCGCCGCACTCTGGCGCGCCGACCATCCCGGTGCCGACTCCTTCCTCATCCTTCTTAAAGCTCCCCATGTTGCGGGGGTTGTTGAAATGATCGACGACTTTATCGCTGTATGCCATGGTCACCTCCGAAATTTACAATTTTAGATTTTCAATTGATGTCAATGCGCGGCCCACTGAACGGATTTCAGGTCGACGCCTTCTTTTGCCATTTCGTAAAGCGGGGACATTTCTCGCAGCTTGGTGACAACCTCAATAACCTTTCTAATCGTGTAGTCAATCTCCTCGTCGGTATTGAAGCGGCCCAGGCCGAAGCGGATCGAGGAATGGGCGAGTTCCACACCGACACCGAGCGCGCGCAACACGTAGGATGGTTCCAATGTCGCTGAGGTGCAGGCTGAGCCGGATGAGAGTGCAATGTCCTTCATGCCCATCAGTAACGACTCGCCTTCGACGTAGGCAAAGGAGATGTTCAGGTTGCCGGGCAACCGATTGGTCGGGTGGCCGTTCAGATAGCTTTCTTCGAGAGCGGCCATGATGCCGGCTTCAAGCCGATCGCGCAAGGCTGCCAGCCGGACGGATTCCTTGGCCATCTCTTGATCGCAGATTTCACAGGCCTTTCCGAATCCGACGATCAGCGGAACTGGGAGCGTGCCGGACCGCATGCCACGCTCGTGGCCGCCGCCATCCATTTGTGCCGCAATTCGCACCCGAGGATTCTTCTTCCGGACGTAGAGGGCACCGACTCCCTTAGGTCCATAGATCTTATGGGCTGTGAACGACATGAGGTCGATGCCCATGTCCTGGACATCCACCGGGATTTTGCCCACTCCCTGCGTCGCGTCGCAATGAAAGAGAATGCCCTTCTCCTTGGCGATCTTACCGATCGCTTTCACCGGATTGATCGTGCCGATTTCGTTATTAGCCAACATCACGGAGATCAGGATAGTTTTGTCCGTGATGGCGTTTCGCACGTCTTCGGGATTCACCATGCCGTGTTTGTCGACCGGTAGATAGGTCACCTTGGCGAGCCCTTTGGCCTCGAGGGACTTGGCCGTATCGAGCACGGCGCGGTGTTCCGTGGACGATGTGATGATATGGGTGCCCTTCTCCTTATACATCTCCAGGACGCCCTTGATCGCGAGGTTGTCCGATTCAGTGGCGCCGCTGGTGAAGACAATTTCCTTCGAGTCGGCCTTGATCAACTTCGCAATCTGTTTGCTGGCCTGCTCCACCGCTTCTTCCGCGGCCCAGCCGAACGCATGGTTACGACTGGCCGCGTTCCCGAACTTTTCGACGAAGTAGGGGAGCATGGCTTCCAGCACCCGCGGATCCATCGGCGTGGTGGAATGGTTGTCTAAGAAAATAGGAAGCTTCATCGTTCGACTCCTTGTGCCGTGAGAGACTGAATTGTGATAAGGGGCGTGCCGCCCATCATGTCTTGTAGGGTCATATTGTTCAGAAGCTGATAAATACTGTCCTGCACCTTAAGTAGTGGCGTGCGGATGTTGCAGTGTTCCCGCTGCATACAGAATTCACCGTCTTTTTCATGCGAGCAGTCGGTGATGCCCAATGGCCCTTCAATGCTCTCAAGAATCTGTGCGATCGTGATCTCTCCGGCACTCCGGGCGAGCAGGTAGCCGCCCTTCGGGCCGTTATGGCTTTCGATCATGCCGTTCTTGGATAGGGCTTGGAGGACTTTAGCCAGCAACTCCAGCGGAATGTTGTATTCCTCAGCGATTTCTTTCGTATTCACGACACGGCCTGGTGTCATATCGCCGAATTGGACAGAGGCTATATGCTGGAGTGCCATGAGGGCATAGTCAGCTTTTTTTGAGATCTTCAACATAGCTATTGCCGATCGATAGGATCGGAGACTATAATGATCTCCGATCAAAATGGTCGGACTAAGACTAGCACGCAAGTCCTAGGTTGTCAACACGGGATTAGAGCCGGATTCAGTACGAGAAAGGGATGAGCACATGGGCGGGACAAACCCCTATATTGAGAAAGCCAACTACGAGCTTCCCAAGACCTCCTATACCATCACCTACATCTACCCGGATGGAGCCGTAACCAAGGTCACCGTAGATCCAGAAAAGATCCCCTATGGCCCAACTGGGCTTCCCGGGAGCATCCTTGACATTGCCATGGGCAACGGAGTGGACTTGGAGCATGTGTGCGGGGGGGTCTGCGCCTGTTCGACCTGTCACGTGATGGTGAAGCAGGGGTTGGAAAGCTGCAACGAAGGCAGCGACGACGAATACGATCAGCTTGATGAAGCACCGATGACCACGCTGCAGTCACGGCTGGGCTGCCAATGTGTGCCCAACGGAACGAAGGACATCGTAATCGAGATCCCAGCCGTGAACAAGAACCTCGTCAGAGAAGGTCACTGAGCAATACATGATTCGTCTCGGACTCTGTTCTTCAGCCGCCTCTTGATTGACCGCTGACATGTGACGCATGGCGATCCTCTAGTCATATGTCTCAACCCTCACTTCCTTTCGATCGTAGCCTGCTTCCGTGAGATAAGCCCGCAGCGGACGGACGAACGCTTTGGTTCCACAGAGCATGGGGGTCGCTGCAAGCTGTCCCTCTACCAATGGCTTGAGCATCAAGAGTGCTTTTTCGACGGCTTCCGCCTCACCCCCCGGTGCCATCAAAGGAAGGTATCGAAAGGAGTGGTGCTGCACGGCCATCGTGAGCAATTCCTGATGAAACAGCAATTCGTCTTCGGCGGGCGCCACCGCGATCAATAAGATCGGAACCTGGAGTTTGGCGAAAAACATCTGTTTTAATAGGCACCGTATCGGTACGAGACCAGTGTATCGCGCAACAAGCAACAGCTCTCGATCGAGTGGTTGAGGCAGGAGAAAATTTCCATAAGGACCGGACAATGGGACTTCATCGCCGGACCTCAGTTGGTAGAGATAATTCGAACCAAGTCCACCGGGAACGCGATCGAATACCAGTGTCAATTCTCCATAGGGTGATGAGGGATCGGCCATCGAATAAGCGCGATTGAGCGGCGGTTTTGGTCCGACCGGCAACTTGAGGGAGACCCATTGTCCGGGCTGAAATAAAATCCTTTTGGTCTTTGGGCGGAGGACGAGCTGGCGGACATGCGGGGTGAGGTCAAGGACCGAGAGTACCGTGGCTGGCTGCGTAGGTTCTGCCATAGCGATCTCCCAGCATGGTCATAGCAGAAGCCATGGAGAGATGGAAGCACCGCGATTGTGTACAAGGATTTTCACTGCATGGTATAGATACCGACCCTTAGTCGATCAATGGATCTGACCTCTATGAGCCAAGTGCGCGTTCGTTTCGCTCCCAGCCCCACCGGCTTCCTCCACATCGGCGGAGTCCGCACGGCCCTGTTCAATTGGCTCTTTGCACGCCAGCAGAAGGGCATCTTCATTCTCCGCATTGAGGATACGGATCAGAGTCGGTCTACGAATGAATCGATCCAGGCCATTATCGAAGGGATGAAATGGGTGGGGCTCGATTGGGATGAAGGCCCTTTTCGGCAGACCGAGCGGATGGACCTCTATCGAAGCCATGCGATGAAATTGCTGGAGAAAGGCCAGGCCTATTGGTGTGTCTGCAGAGCAGAAGAGTTGGAAGCTCGGCGAAAGGAAGCGGAAATGAAAGGCCTGTCGCCTCGCTATGACGGCCGCTGCCGAAGGCTAGGCATAAGAAATCCATCAGGGGATGCCGCGCTCCGGTTCAAGGCACCGCAGGAAGGCCATACGGTTGTCGATGATTTGATCAAGGGTAAGATCGTCTTCGACAATAATGTACTGGACGATCTAATCATTCTCAGGTCAAATGGCTATCCGACCTACAACTTTTCCGTCGTTGTCGATGATGCCTTGATGAGCATCACGCATGTCGTGCGCGGAGACGATCACTTGACGAACACGCCAAGACAGGTACCGATATTCGAGGCGCTTGGGTTTCCCATCCCGCGCTTCGGGCATTTGCCGATGATTCTGGGGCCGGATAAAACCCGGCTCTCCAAGCGGCATGGCGCCACCTCGATCGTGGCTTACAAAGAGATGGGGTACCTCCCCGATGCCATGGTCAACTATTTGGCGCGGCTCGGCTGGTCGCACGGCGATCAAGAGCTCTTTACTCGTGAACAACTCATCGAGAAGTTTTCCTGGAAGAACGTGCAAACCTCAGCTGCCGTGTTCAATCCGGAGAAGCTGCTCTGGATGAATGCCGAGTACATCAAGACCAGCCCGCCGAGCCAAGTCGCTCAGGCACTTGTGCCGTTGTTGGAACGGGCAGGGCTGAAGAACGAGATCGTTGCTGTCTCAGATGAGTGGCTGGCGCAACTGGTGGTCTTGGTAAAGGAACGGGCGAAAACACTGGTGGAGATGGTCGATTGGGTAAGGCCGTATTTCGGGCAATCGGTCGCAGTTGATGAGGAGGCAGCGAAGAAGTTTCTCGCGCCGGCCATGGCGCCGATTCTTGGCAAGCTGCTTGCGCGGTTCGAGTCGTTTCCAACATTTTCCAAGCAGGAGTGGGAAAACTGCTTCAAGAAATTCGTCGAAGAAGAAGGCATGAAGATGGGCCAGCTTGCTCAGCCTGTTCGCGTTGCCCTCACCGGTCGCACCGCCAGCCCGGGCCTGTTCGAGGTGATGGAGATTCTCGGACGAGAACGAACGCTGGTCCGGCTCAGAAAAGGGATCGAGCGAGCAGCGCAGGCCTAGCGCGAGTAACGAACAAACCCGCGCTGATCTTGACGGAATCAGGACCCGTATATTACTGTGAGCATCGGTTGGGGGATCGTCTAGCGGTAGGACGTCAGTCTCTGGATCTGACTACCTAGGTTCGATTCCTAGTCCCCCAGCCAATTATTTCTCCCCGCCGTTCCAGATAATGATTTGCTGCCGTACCGCGCTGGGGGATCGTCTAGCGGTAGGACGCCGGTCTTTGGAGCCGGCTACCTAGGTTCGATTCCTAGTCCCCCAGCCACTTTTCTTCCACCCCCTCTTCCAGCTCGATCATTTCAACGACGCCAGATCGATCACGAACCGGAACCGCACGTCGCCCTTGAGGACGCGTTCGTATGCCTCGTTCACCTGCTGAATCGGGATCACTTCGACATCGGATTCGATCCGGTGCTCGGCACAGAAATCGAGCATCTCCTGCGTTTCACGGATGCCGCCGATGATGGAGCCGGCGATGCGTCGTCGATGCAAAATCAACGGGAAGGGCTCCAATGGTGTTGGTTTGTCCGGCGCGCCGACGAGGATTATTGTTCCATCGGTTTTGAGCAAGTTCACGTAAGCATTGTAATCATGCGGCGCTGAAACGGTATCGAGCACGAAATCGAAGTGTCGCTGGAGTCTTGCGAAAGTCTCGGTCTGCGACGTGACGGCGAAGTCTGTGGCGCCCAACCGCTCCGCGTCCTTCCTTTTTCGCTCGGACGTGCTTAAAACAGTGACCTCAGTGCCGAGCGCCTTAGCGATTTTTACAGCCATGTGGCCGAGCCCGCCCAATCCAACCACTGCCAACTTGTGATACTTGCCGACGCCCCAATGCCTAAGCGGAGAGTAGGTAGTGATGCCTGCACAGAGTAACGGAGCTGCGCCGGCCGGCGAGAGCACCTGGGGAATCCGCAACACATAGTTCTCGTCGACGACGATCTGCGTCGAGTATCCGCCTTGAGTCGTTTGGCCGTTTTTATCGCGCCCGCTATAGGTGAGGACCATGCCGGCTTCACAATACTGCTCCAATCCCTCGCGACAGGCAGGACACTCTCGACAGGAATCGACGAAGCAACCGACGCCGGCAGTCTGGCCGACACGAAACTGCTTCACCGCACGCCCTAGCTGCGCGATTGTGCCGACGATTTCGTGGCCCGGCACCATCGGGAATATCGATCCGCCCCATTCGTCGCGGGCCTGGTGGATATCCGAGTGACAAATGCCACAGTGGGTGATCTTGACGAGGACATCGTGAGCACCTACGTCTCGTCGTTGAAATGAAAAGGATTGCAGGGCGGCCTTTGCCGTCATCGCCGCATAGCCTTTGGCCGAAATCATGGCGGTGCTCCAGGTTGAGGGTAAATGGGATGAGAACCGTATCAAGAAGCGGTGAGTTTGCCAACTAGGAAAAATAGGGAAGGTACAGCTCGTCAACCACATCCTGCGACATTCGTTGTATCATGCAGCCAAGCATGTCAATCCGAGGGGGATCATGGCATGGCGATGACCTTCCAAGATGCGCGACACCTGCTCGCACGAACGGGATTCGGCGGGATGCCAACAGAGATTCGCCAGCTTGCAAAGCTCGACCGGGACGACGCTGTCGATACCATCCTGAACAGCACCAACAAGGACGCGAAGACTAGCCCGCCACACGACGTGATGACCGCCTTGCCGCCGGCCGAGGGTATGAAAGGGATGACCTTTGAGCAGAAGAAGGCCTTCAAGCAGGAGCGGCATGAGGAGGCGTTTGAGCTCAAAGGCTGGTGGTATCAGGAACTGCTGGCGACCCAGTCGCCGCTCACTGAGCGGATGACGCTTTTCTGGCACAACCACTTCACGTCGAGTTTCCAGAAAGTGAAATGGCCGGCACTGCTCTATCACCAGAACGTGCTGCTCCGACGCCATGCAGTTGGCTCCTTCCGTGAACTGCTGGTTCAGATTGCCAAAGACCCGGCCATGGTCCTCTATCTCGACACCCAAACGAACCACAAGAACCATCCGAATGAAAACTTCGCGCGGGAGTTGTTCGAGCTCTTCACACTAGGCGAGGGACACTACACCGAGGCGGACATTAAAGAAGCGGCCCGCGCGTTCACCGGCTGGCATGTAGCGAAATATCGGGGAGCAGAGTTTGCGTTCTATCGCCATCAGCATGACTCAGGTATCAAGCACGTGTTGGGGAAAACCGGTGCGTTCGGCGGTGATGACGTCTTGGCGATTGTTCTAGATCAACCGGCTTGTGCGAGTCACGTGACAAAAAAACTCTGGCGGGAATTCATCTCAGATACACTAGATCAGCACGAGGCCGAACGCCTGGCGGTCGCCTTTCGCAACGGAGGTTACCAGATCAAACCTCTGCTGCGCGGATTGCTGACCACCCCACAGTTCTGGGCTCAAGAGAACCGCGGTGTGCTCGTGAAATCGCCGGTGGAACTACTGGTAGGGACGAGCCGGATTTTGAACTTGCCGATACACGATACGGTGGCGTTGGCGAAGTATGGCAAGCGGCTCGGGCAGGACCTGTTTGACCCGCCGAACGTGAAAGGCTGGCCGGGTGGCACGCGCTGGATTACGGCGACAACACTGCTCAATCGCTGGCAGCTTTTGCAACGAGGTCTCCGCGGGGCCGATATGGGCGGGCAGATGCATCACTACGCAAACATGGATGAGCTACATGGGGCGCCGTGGGTCGGCGAAGAGAGTCTTGAAACGATCCAGGCGGTCTTGACCCCGATTCCGCCTGTCGCCCCAGTCACGGAGAATGAGGATCACTGGGTGGTGGCGCAACAGTTGGTCATAGATCCGGTCTATCAATTGAAGTAGGTGGGTGATGACGCGACGAGAACTCTTGAAAATAGCTGCGACATTGCCGCTCGTGATGCTGGTGCGGCCGCGACCGTTCGATCTGTTCGCTGCACAACCAGGGGTCCCCGATGCCAGTCGTGGTCGATATGATCGGGTGCTGGTCCTTGTCGAGCTGACCCGGCCTCGTCTGGCCATCCCACGCGAACGGGTGTTGCAGCTTTCGCCGAAACTCGGGCTCCACTATGCGCTGGAACCCTTAATGCCGTTATGGCAGGGGCACGAGTTGGCCCTTGTGCAGGGCGTCGGATACGCCAAGCCGAACCGCTCGCATTTTCGATCGATCGAAGTCTGGGAGACGGCATCCGACAGCGATCAGATTCTCGACGAGGGGTGGCTGGCCAGACTGTTCGAGGCGTTTCCGCTCCCGTCTGAGTTTACAATCGACGGGATTGTGTTGGGCCGTCGCGAGGCCGGACCGTTGAACGGCAAGACGGTACGCACGATCGCGTTGGAAGATCCTCAGCAGTTTCTCCAGCAAGCCAGCCGGGTGCGAGTCGTCGAGCAAGTTACGAACAACGCGGCACTGGCCCACATCCTCCAGGTCCAGCGAGAGCTGTCGAATGCATCGTCGGATTTGCAAGTTCGATTGCAGCAGGCGCCGACGCTCTCGGCCACATTCCCCGCGACGCCGATCGGGCGGCAGCTGTACACTGCGGCACAGCTCTTGGCGGCCAAGGTTTCTGTGGCAGTGATCAAAGTCTCGATCGGCAGCTTCGATACGCATGCCAACCAGCTCGGTCATCACGAACGATTGCTGAAGGAATCGGCGGAAGGGCTGGTCGCGTTTCGGCAAGCGGTTCAGCACGCTGGACAGTGGGACCGTGTCTTGGTCATGACCTATTCGGAATTCGGTCGGCGTGTGGGAGAAAACGCCAGTGCCGGTACCGACCATGGCACGGCGGCGCCGCATCTGCTGTTGGGCGGAAAGGTCAAAGGTGGCTTGTACGGCGCAATGCCGTCGTTGAGTGATCTCCAAGAGGGTGATCTGAAACATCAGATCGACTACCGCAGTCTCTATTCGACGGTGATCACAAACTGGTGGGGATTGCCGGCGACGATCTTTGGAAAACAGGACTACGCGGTGCTCGATTGCCTAGCCTAGCCTCCGTCTTGCTCCTCATCTCCGTTGTCCGACTCTGGCATCGACGCCTCAGTCATGAGGGACGGGCCCGGGATTCGATACTGTTCTGCCGCCCATGTTCCGAGATCCGTGAGCTGACACCGTTCTGAGCAGAACGGGCGCCACGGATTGTTCTCCCACGATGTCGGTTGGTGACAGAGGGGGCAGATCATATGCTCAGTGTAGCGCCGTTGGGGAGATGAAGAAAGGCCCGTGTTGGGATGAGGGCCGGCTAGTTCTGAGGAGCGGACCGTGGTGTGGCGACGTGGAGAAAGCGTCGGAGCCGGCTGCGGTCCAATTCGGTAAGGTTTAGGAATTCTACTCCAAATTCGCCGTGGCTTGCCCACCGGACTGCGGCGGAATGGACGGTAATCGGTGAGCCGAGGTCGGTCGCGCGGATTAGGAGCTTGACGCCGGTACCTGGGTTGACAGGGGCAGCACTCGTTACCGCGCATCCTCCGGCGGAAATGTCGAACATCGTGCCTTCACGAATGTCGGTGTTTCCGATTGTCGAAAAAAGAACCTGGAGCTCAACAGGAATTCTGGGATGTTCCCGACATTCGATCATGGTTGCCTCAGGGACTGTGTTAGTGGGCGATTGTCACTTTGAGGACTTTGACTGCAGTGGTAACCGCGCCAGCCTCGATTGCACCCGATCGGCACGAGCGATCGAAGACTCTGCTGTGCAGAGTTGGGGCTGACATCCAAGAGATGGTTGTCGTACAGACCAGCATAATCGCCAACATGGGTCGCTGCGAAGGACACCGTTTGTAATCGGCTTTTCCTAGTGGCTTTCAGTTGCACTCCTCAAGCCTAGCAGGGATGTCCCGGATGTAAAGACGAGCAAAACCTGCCGGAAAGAAGGAAGAAACGACATCAGGACAGTGACAAAAACTGTCCTAACGGATCTGCTGGGCCTTTTCAATCTTGGCCCAGGCGTCTTTTAGGGATACGGTCCGATTGAAGACGAGTGCTTGTGCGGAGGATTCAGGGTCAACGCAATAGTACCCTTGTCTTTCAAATTGGAAGCGGGATCCGGCCTGGGCTACACGGAGACTTGGCTCGACCAAACAGCCGGTGCGGCGTTCGATGGATTGGGGGTTCAAGTACAGCCGTGGATCCTTCGTCGTGCCCACACATTTGATGATGTAGGCATAACGCAGCCGGACTTCCCGGCCCGGGGCGAGGCGGAAGAACTGCTTGGGAGGGTCCTCCCGGAAATCGTTCTGCTCGATATAGAGAGTCTGGGAAAAGGGGACTTTCCTTGTTCCTGCGGAGGCGTCTTCCGGGTTGTTCACGGCGTCCAACTCCTCCACCGTGTCTTCCGGATAATTGTCGATGACGACTTTCAGCGGATTGAGCACCGCCATGACGCGTGGTGACCGCTTATTCAAATCCTCGCGGATGAAGTATTCCAGTAGTTGCATCTCAACGATCGCATCGCGTTTGGCTACCCCGATGTGTTCGCAGAAGGCGCGGATCGCCTCCGGGGTCACGCCCCGACGACGGAGCCCTTTGATGGTTGGGAGACGCGGATCATCCCAGCCGGCGACCAACTTTTTCCCGACCAGTTCGAGCAGCTTGCGCTTGCTCATCACCGCGAAGGTGAGATTCAGGCGAGCGAACTCAATCTGTTGTGGACGATGAGGGGCACCAGCCTCTGCGACTACCCAATCATACAAGGGGCGGTGATCCTCAAATTCCAATGTGCAGATTGAATGCGTGACTCCCTCAATGGCATCGGATAGTGGATGAGCAAAATCATAGGCGGGATAGATGCACCATGCGGTACCTGTCCTATAGTGGATGGCATGTCGGATTCGGTAGAGCACGGGATCACGGAGATTGATATTGGGAGACTCCATATCGATTTTCGCACGCAAGACATGAGCGCCATCGGGAAACTCTCCTCCTCGCATACGTTCGAACAGGATGAGATTTTCTTCAACGCGGCGAGTTCGAAACGGACTGTTGCGGCCAGGTTCGGTGAGCGTGCCGCGATACTCACGCATTTGATCGGCTGTGAGACTATCGACGTAGGCCTTGTCTTTCTTGATCAAGGTGATGGCGAAGGCATAGAGCTGCTCAAAATAGTCCGACGCATAGAACATTTTCCCGTGCCAATCGAACCCCAGCCACCTTATGTCTTCCTGGATTGCTCGGACGTACTCGGGATCTTCAGTGGTTGGGTTGGTGTCGTCAAACCTCAGGTGGCACATTCCACCAGGATTCTCATTGGCGATTCCGAAGTTGAGGCAAATGGATTTGGCGTGGCCGATATGAAGATAGCCATTGGGTTCCGGGGGAAATCGTGTGACGACTCGGCCCCCATGTTTGCCGGTAGCAAGGTCGGCTGCCACAATGTCGCGAATGAAATACGAGGGACCTGAAGGAGCCGGTGTCATCATGATGAAGTCTCGTCTCAGGTTAATCGCTGGGCCGCCACATACGGGTGATGCTGCGAGGCAGTTCTACCACAGACAGGCTGAGGGGAGGAATGGGGAAGGAAGTTAGGAAGACGGTTCCGCTGTCTGGTGGCTCGACATCTGCATCACATTGAAATCCTTTTGAGCGATGAGGTGGCCTTCCATCCTCAATCGGAACTCATAGCGACCGGGAGCGGGGAAGATCAACGAGGGAATGTTGATGCCGAAATCGGAAATCTGTAGACGGTCACCAATGACAATATTGGGGAGAGTGGCGCGGCATACTAGCTGTTCGTTGTTCAGATATACCAAGTCAATATCGAAGTGATAGGTACCTTCGGCGTCAGTGAGGCAAAAATACAGCCCCATTTGCTGATGTTGAAACGGAAAAGCGACGGCTTGGAGGTGCGTGAAAATACCGATCAGACTTTTCTTCTTCGTCAGACTGTCTTCGATGACCTGATCACAAACCAAGAAGGCCTGGACGCTCGGTTTTGCGATATCTGTCATGCTGGTTATTCTATGAAATGTACGGTCAACTGCAAAAGGGTTCTCGCATTTCTGCATAGAATTCGCACGAGCCAGGTCGCGTGCGATGGATCAAGGCGGACGTATTGGAACCGATTTCTTGAATTGCTGCCGGCGCAACGAGAGCGATTGCGAGTGCTGCTGACAGAGAAGAAATTCAAGATCGGGTGGGAGTTGGTAAGATAGCCCTCAACCCAGGACGACGGTCCCGCCTCGGGTTTCCGCGATATCACCAAATAGCGTCATGCCCGAACCGATCCTGCAGTAGTGGGGGGTTATCTCCACTAACGTCCCTTTGTGTGAGTAAAACTTTCCGGATGTGATCTGGACTTTATTTTCCGATGCTATCCGTGCCTCAAGAACAATCTCACCGGCCTGCTGGTCAGATAGACGAACCCATGGGGTATCGGTCGGCGAATCGAGTTGGGCTCGATGGATATCGATGGTAAATTGCCCGGCTTGATTCAACGCCAACACGTTGCGGCGCAGATGCGCGATGTGGGTGCCGCCTTCGCCGTAGAGGTCGAGCGTCACGAGGAGCAGCCCTTGCTCTGGTTTAGACTCGATGACGAGTTGTTCCTTCCCGTGAATCTTGATCACACCATTGGTGTTGCGAAAAATATTTGATCCAATAAGAAGTTCAAGACCCAACTTCCGTGTCTCTGTTGCCGCCGTATTTGTGTGGGAAGAGGGCTCGGTTCTAGAAGATTCAACCGTTTCGTCCATCAAGGCCCCCGGAGAGTGATTTCAGATTTTGGTCGTGTGCGTTGTCTGCCTGACACGTGCCGCTTGCCACAACGCGTTCGCAGGCTAGGCTTTCCACCTATATTCTGTCAAGAGTGGCCTATTTATTATGGGGAAAGTCCCCGTCGAATTGAACTCGTCTGTTGATGGTGACTAGGGTGTCATCGTGCTTTCATTTCCGTGGCGATCCGTTGCCGTCACGCAAATCCTCACAGACTGTTCGCCCTGGGTTTGAATCGGTACAGTAATCGTCTCGGAAATCTGTCCTCCTCCGGTCGGTTTCGTCGCCGGTATTTCTCTGGCGAGCGCCCGCCCGTTGCCCAGGTCATAGTATATGGTTGTCTTGGCTAGATCGTTGAGTGAACCTCCCGCTACAGTTGCTGACGGCTCCGTGTAGGAGACCTGAATCGTTGGCTTTGCCGCGCTGACCTTCGTATGGACTTAGTTCGGACACTGGACAGTGTTTGGCTGGGTACCTGCACGACCGGCGCATCCCCAGGCGACACTTGTGGCGCACAGAACGAGGAGTGCGAGCACAAATCGAACCGATGCGTTTTGAGGCTGGCCCGCAGGAATGTGCGGAGGCGGCAAAGCAGAATCAGAACTCATCACAGATTCCTCCCGAACAGAGGTTTTCAGGTCCTGCGAACTCGCCCACTCGGGTTTCTGCTGGGGTAGTTATAGGCCAGGGGCGGAGTGGTCGCAAGCCCGGGGTTCTGTTAGGGCGTCAAGCATTGTGAAACCGGCACCGGAACGGTGGCTTCGTTGCAAACCGAAAAGGGCTTATGTTACGGTCCAGCTCGCATACTTTCCGGAGATGGTCCCATCGTCTAGCCTGGCCTAGGACGGAGCCCTCTCAAGGCTTAAACACGGGTTCGAATCCCGTTGGGACCACCAAACCGCACCTCGTGCGTGCCGCCTTCTTACTATCGTTTCATCGTAATTGACGAAGGCGGATAAAAGCCTCCAGTGGTTCTTGCCTTTGTCCGAATCATCGGTTAACCCGCGAACTGATATTCTATCGCTACACTCCGATGAACTCCGCCAGCGATCTCCTCATAGAAACACTCTGGTGATTGTCGTCTTTCTCTTGCCCCATCGAAAACGACGGCGCCGGACCGACTGATCGGCAAGTTTGCTTTGCCCCTCAACTTCCTGTTGGCTGGCGGCCACTGTAGTTTTTCGAGTTTGATGCATTTCGGGGAAGTCCCACGGCAGTTTGTTGCTCTCGGATCACAAGTTGCCCGGTGAGCGCGTCATGTGTGGCGGCCCGCTCAATTCCGCTCTCGCACATTTTGCCGCGCGGTTTTTCGTAGAGTTGGGATACGGAAGAAAAGTATTTCAGCGCCACTCTTCATTGACGCCCGTATTGTCGGTTGTGTATAAAGAATGCGCTTTTAACCTATCTCCTCTCAGGGTGGTGGGCGGTGTCAGCACGCGAATTTCATGACGGCGCAAAAGATGGATTAGAAGCGCTCGAACCGCTCGATCCCGAGAAGATTGCTTCGTTCAACGACTTGCTCGTGGCGATGGGCAAGACCGCCTTCGGTGGGCGTCGTCTCGGCGAGGCGTTCGAGGTGTTGTGGTCGATGGTCAGTGATCCCGACTGCAAAGTCGTCATGACGTTGTCCGGCGCCATGACCATTGCCAAGATGGGCAAGATCATCAGCGCGATGGTGGATCAGGGAATGGTGCAGTGCATCATCTCCACGGGGGCGCTGATCGCCCACGGTCTCAGTGAATCGGTCGGCAAAACGCATTATCAACATCATCCTTCGATGAGTGACGAAGAACTCTTCCGGAAGGGGTACAACCGTGTGTACGACACGCTTGAGATGGAAGCGAATTTGAATTATGTCGAGAATGTTGTGTCGCAAACGTTGAAACGGGTCAACCATGATCAGCCTCTCTCCTCAGAGGTCCTTACGCGCGAATTGGGAAAGACGTTGGCGGAGGAATTTGATGGCGATGGGATTTTGAAAAGTGCCTACTTGAAGAAGGTGCCGGTATACATCCCGGCCTTCACCGATTCTGAGATGGGGCTTGATGTGGGGACATGGGCCATGGCACGCGAGATCGATCGGGCCCGCTCCCAGGCCGGTGAGAAGGGAGACCTTGCTGTATTAAAGGCTATCCACCAATCGTGCCCGTCATTCAATCCATACCTTGATCTCAACAGCTATGCCGATCACATTCTTTCGGCGAAGAAGCTCGGTATCTTCACGATTGGTGGGGGCGTGCCGAGGAATTGGGCTCAACAGGTTGGCCCTTACATCGAAATCGGCAATCTTCGCCTGGGTCTCACCGTGAAACCACCCCGATTCCACTACGGAGTCAGGATCTGTCCGGAGCCGGACTACTGGGGTGGGCTCAGCGGTTGTACTTACGAGGAAGGGCTCTCGTGGGGAAAGTTTGTGGCTCCGAAAGACGGTGGGCGCTTTGCCGAAGTGCTGAGCGATGCGACGGTGGTGTGGCCTCTGTTGATGATGGGGCTTCTGGAGCGGAAGAAAGCCACTGCGCGTCATCCATGAAACGGAATGTCACACAACTTGGTTCAGCCGTACTCTTGTGTGGCTTAGTCTGGTTATCCCCTCTCCGGGCAGCGGATCCGCTTCAAATCGACTACCGCGTGAGGGGGCAGGCGAATGCACCAATTACTCTAATCGAATATTCCGATTTTACCTGCGGGTATTGTCTCAAATTTTTCAGAGACACCTGGCCCCGCATCCAAGCCCGCTATGTCGATACCGGGAAAGTGCGGTTTCTCTATCGGGACTATCCACGCGCTGATCAGGGACCGGGCCTCGATGCGGCGACGGCGGCACGATGTGCCGGAGCTCAGGGCAAGTATTGGGCAATGCATGATCGCTTATTTGCTGAAGGAGGCCGACTCGACATGGCAGTCTACCTCCGCCATACGACCGCACTTGGTCTTGATCAGACTGCGTTTGAACGGTGCGTGAAGGAGGGACGGTACACGAAGTTGATCTTTGAAGATCGTCAGGAGGCCAATCGCTGGGGGTTTCACGGAACCCCGGGCTTTATTCTCATGCGGACAACTAGCGAACCGACGGAGAAGGAACCGGCCATTGCGATTCCTGGGGCATTTCCATTCGAGATGTTCGCTGAAGAAATTGACCGGCTTCTTGCAAGTGCTCCGCACTAGCAAGATGGCATTGCGGTTGGATAAACCCGCACAGCCGGTTGGCACAGGACCTCTGGTCACATTAATAACGTTCGTAACAAGGTAGGAATTTCTTATGGCTTCAACGCAATCTTTCTGGCCCGTCTCTCATCGAGATGACGACTTTTGGGTCTGTATGTCTTGCCTTGGAGAAGTCTTCTATCAAAAAGTTCCCATGCCGGACTGTCCTTCGTGTCACGGCGTCTCGACCTACGAAGGGTTTACCCTCGAAGCGATTCGCGATTGGGGAACAGAAGACCTGATTGCTAAGGCTGTGGCTGCACAGCAGGCATCCGCCGCCGCTCAACCTGTCGTTGAATCTGCTGCGTCGGTCGAAGCGGCGGATTAATTATTGCCGACCCCAGCGAGCCTTTCTGTGCAGGAACCTCGCCCATTTCTTGTTCACGGCCAATGGAAGCAAGGCGACGGGACGGCCCGCGTCGTCAATCCATTCAATGGGCAGGTGATTGCCGACGTCGTCCAGGCCACGGAGTCCGATGTGGAGCAGGCCGCGGCCTCCACGTCCGGCACGGCCGCGACGATGAGCAAGCTTCCAGCACATGCGCGCTACAACATCCTCCAGCAGATCGCGGCAATGATCTATCAACGTCGAGGCGAGTTCGCCTCGACGATCACGGCCGAGGCGGGTAAACCGATCGCCGATGCAAAGCGCGAAGTCAGCCGAGCAATTCAAACCTTTACGGTTGCAGCCGAGGAGGCGAGGCGGATTCCGGGGGAGGCGGTGCCGCTTGATTGGACGCCCGGCACCGATTCCCATCTCGGCATTCTCCGCCGCTTTCCCATTGGTCCCGTTCTTGGCATCACCCCCTTCAACTTCCCGCTGAATCTTGTCGCCCACAAGGTGGCGCCGGCGCTCGCCGCCGGCAATCCGATTCTGATCAAGCCGGCTCCCCAAACGCCGCTGACTGCTCTGCTGTTAGGAGAAGTCGCTTTGAACGCGGGACTCCCTCCGGGTGGGCTCAATGTGGTACCTTGCGACAATGCCCTCGCTGAGAAGCTTGTCGTAGATCCACGGTTCAAGCTGTTGAGTTTCACGGGGAGTGCGCCGGTGGGGTGGATGTTGAAAGCCAAGTGCGGAAAGAAAAGAGTCACCCTCGAACTCGGCGGCAACGCCGGTGTAGTAATCGAGCCGGATGCCGATCTTGATCTGGCGGCTCAGCGCTGCGCAGCTGGAGGATTCGGCTATGCTGGGCAGACGTGTATTTCTGTGCAGCGGGTATTTGTGCACCATTCGATCGCGGATCTGTTTACGACGAAGCTGCTGATGCATGTCGCTCGATTGAAGGCCGGAGATCCGACCGATGAGGCGACAACCATTGGCCCGTTGATTGATCAAGCTGCCGCCCAACGCGTCGAGAGTTGGATCGGCGAAGCCGTGGCAGAGGGGGCGCGAGTGCTGTTGGGCGGGAAACGGATGGGATCGGTCGTTGAAGCAACGGTACTGTCGAATGTGAAACCCGAGATGAAGGTTTCGTGTAGAGAAGTGTTTGGGCCTGTGGTCACCGTGACACCGTATCGTCAGCTCAGCGAGGCCATCGCGTTGCTCAATCAATCGGACTATGGGCTGCAGGCCGGTGTGTTTACGCAAGACATCAATAAAATCTTTCACGCTTTTCGCCATCTGGAAGTCGGCGCTGTTCTGGCCAACGAGATCCCCACGTTTCGCGCCGATCATATGCCCTACGGTGGTGTGAAAGACTCCGGTCTGGGACGCGAGGGGATCCGGGTCGCCATTGAAGACATGACGGAGCCCAAACTGTTGGTCTTGAACCTGAAAGAGCCAGCCAGCTCACCTTGAAGAAAATCTTCAGAGGATATTGCGAAGCGGGTTCAATCTTGATACAACAGCGGCCCTATACCTGGAGCCGATCTGGTTCATTTCGTTTGTCTGGTTTGTCTCATCGCAGGACGTAACCAAATAAACCAGAAAAACCAGATAAACCGAATCAACCAGCCGAAGGGGGAGATGATGGTACCTACGCATATGTTTCTCACGAGAGGGGTAGGAGTCCACAAGGAGAAGCTGGCCTCCTTTGAGCAGGCGTTGCGCAGCGCCGGCGTGGCCTATTGCAATCTCGTTACCGTGTCGTCCATTCTTCCTCCCAATTGCAAGATCATTCCGCGGAAGCGCGGAGAGAAGCTGTTGAACCCCGGAGAAATTACGTTTTGCGTCATGGCCCGTTCCGAGACCAACGAACGAAACCGGCTGGTTTCGGCCTCGGTCGGTCTTGCAAAGCCCACCGACCGCCGCACCTACGGTTATCTGTCTGAGCATCATGCGCATGGTGAGACGGATGAAGAGACCGGGGAATACACCGAAGATTTGGCGGCCCAGATGCTAGCCACGACCTTGGGAGTCGAGTTCGATCCCAATGTTGCCTGGAAAGAGCGCGAACAAGTCTTCAAGATGGGCGGAAAGATCGTGAGAACTCTGAACATCACTCAATCGGCCATTGGCAAGCCGGGCAAGTGGACCACCGTCATCGCATTGGCAGTCTTTATTCCTGTGGAGAATCTTCCCAAACGCTCCCGCCGTTAGCGGCCTGTGCCCATTCGGATTTCACATGCCTGAGAAGCCTGCGCATGTGATGGAAGAAAACCCATGACGCTTCCAGCTGGTTGGGAAGGCCCGGACCATAACTTCCTGGGGATCGACGAACCCTGGTGCCATCCAAATCAGGCCGGTGTGTACGTCCTTCCCGCTCCCTACGAACATACCTCCAGCTACATTCGCGGATCAGATCGCGGGCCCTCTGCCATTCTTGAAGCTTCATCCCAGGTTGAGTTTTATGATGAACAGCTCGGAAGCGAACCCTTTCGCGAGTGGGGAGGGATTGCTACTGCTGCGGCCTTAGATCTCAGGGGAAAGGTGGACCGTGCAGCCGTCGAGGCCATCGAAGCATTTGTCTCGCCGCATGTTGGGACAGGACGCTTTCTCGTGACCTTGACCGGAGAACACACCGGGGCGCTGGGGGCGATTCGAGCCCATGCGAAACGCTATGCGCACATGTGTGTGGTGCAGATCGATGCGCACGGGGATTTGCGCGAAGCTTACCAGGGGAACCCTTTCAGCCATGCCAGTGTCATGGCGCGGGTCGTGGAGGATGGGCATCCGTTGGTTCAGGTGGGCATCCGATCGATTTGCCCCGAAGAGATCGCTCGTATCAATAAGATGGATCGGATCAAGACCTTTTTTGCTGCGAATATCCTGGATCCTTCAGGTCCTTATGAAGGCAAAGCCACCAGATGGATTCCAGACGTCGTTGCGGCCTGCCGTGGGCCTGTCTATCTCACGTTCGACTGCGATGGGCTGGATGCGTCGATCATTCCTGCTCTGGGGACCCCGGAGCCGGGTGGCCTGGGGTGGTACGACACCCTCAACCTCATTACAGCCCTCGCGAACGGTCCTGGTATTGTGGGCATGGACGTGAGCGAGATCGCCCCTATCGAAGGACTTGTGGCGCCACAATTTTCCATCGCACGCTTGATCTATCGTATTCTTGGCCGGATTAAGGCCGGGCGCCGAGTGCACTGACTCCGATCCGAGACGCTTCTGTGCGGACCAAGCTGCAGTTTGCTTGCCCTGTGATCACCGCAATTCGCATCAACAAGTTTTTCACGGAGCATGGGATTTGTTCCCGGCGTGAGGCGGATCGCTTGGTCGAGTCAGGAGCAATCACGATCAACGGCCACACGGCCAAGCTGGGCGACCGGGTGGGTCCCACGGACGTCATCGCCCGCGACGGGCAGGTGATTCCCTGGGGCAAGGCGGCCGTCTACATCAAATATCATAAGCCGGTCGGGGTCACGACGACCAGCGAGTCGCATGTCAACCGGAATATCATCGCGGAAATCGGGCATCCCGAACGGATTTTCCCGATCGGCCGGCTGGACAAGGATTCCTCCGGCCTCATTCTCCTGACCAACGACGGCAACATTGTGAACGAGATCCTCCGGACGGAATTCGGCCATGAGCGTGAGTATGTCGTGCAGGTCGATCGTCCGTTCGATCAGTCGTTTCTGAACCGGATGTCCCGCGGCGTGGCGGTCCTCGGAAGCAAGACAAAGCCGTGTCAGATGACTCGCTTTGGGCGCAATCGGTTTCGCATCGTGCTCACCGAGGCCTTCACCGCATCAGGATCATGCACATTGCCGTGAAGGGACTGAGCGTCGGGGCGTGGAAAGAATTGACCGCAGAGGAACGAGAGCAGTTGCTGGAGGCCGTAGGTCGTTCCAGGGCGTAGCCCGTTTCATGAGCGCTTCTACTGCAATCCCCTGTCTTGACCGTGCCAGACAGAGTCGCTAAGGTGGGTGGTCCGATACGTGCCGCGCAACTGGGCTCAGGGTCAGGGGAAGGAGACATGCGTTCATGAGCGGGACTGGACGAAAATCGAGTCGGCCCCAGCAGAAGAGTGGCCGCAGAGTTCGTGGTGGCAAGCCGATTGTTGGGGTATTGGGAGGAAGTAAATCCGATTTCCCTATTTTGGAAAAGGCCGGAACAATTCTGGCTGAGCTGGACATCCCTTATGAATTATTGGTCGTCTCCGCTCACCGAACTCCAGACCGGTTGTTTGAGTATGCCACGACTGCGCCTGGTCGGGGCATTGAGGTCATCATTGCCGGGGCCGGGGGCTCGGCGCACCTTCCTGGAATGCTGGCCGCCAAAACTCATCTTCCAGTAATCGGCGTGCCCATCCCGACAGAAAATCTTCGTGGCCTCGATTCCTTGTTGTCGATCGTTCAGATGCCCAAGGGAATTCCCGTCGCAACCGTCGCGATCGGCGGGGCCGAGAATGCCGGACTGCTGGCGGCACAAATTCTAGGTGGGCGCTATCCAGAGCTGATGGGGCGAGTCGGAAGTCGTGACAGAGCAGGCCCTCGAACCCGGATCAATCCTTGGCGTGTTGGGTGGGGGACAGCTGGGCGCGATGTTTGCCGATGCAGCGCGCCGGATGGGGTATGGTATTGCGGTGTGGGATCCAGATGCTGATGCGCCGGCGCATCAGCTGGCCCACCACTCGTTTACCACGCCGTTCTCGGACATTGCTGCCCGTGAAAAATTTTCCCGCATTGTTCATGCCGTCACGTTTGAATGGGAGAGCGTGCCGGCTGAGCTCTGTGAGTGGTTGGAACAGCGCCATCGGGTTCGGCCAGCCGGCGCCGTACTCCGGATCATTCAGGATCGAATTGAACAGAAGCAATTTCTACAGTCCCACGGCCTTCCCATCCAACCGTTCTTCACGATCGAGTCGCCCGACCAACTAGCAGAAGCTGTGAGGAAAATTCGTGTTCCCGCTGTGTGCAAGACGGCGACGTCCGGCTATGACGGGAAAGGTCAGTGGACCCTTCGCGAGAGTTCCGGTGTCACAGCTGTCGAGCAGGCATTGCGGACGATTGCCAAACCAGGACTCAGATGGATTCTCGAAAAATTCGTGAATTTTGAGCGGGAACTTTCCGTCCTCGTGGTACGAGGAGAGGAAGGCGAGTGCCGAATCTATCCCGTCGTAGAAAATCGGCATGAGCAGGGCATCTTGCGTCTGACGCTGATGCCGTCCACTGTTTCGCCTGACGTGGCGGTGAGAGCCGCTGACCTTGCGGGCCAAGCCGTGACGGCGTTCAATGGCGTGGGGGTCTTCTGTGTCGAACTTTTCCAAACAGCTGAAGGCGAACTCTTCATTAATGAAGTTGCGCCCCGCCCACACAATTCCGGCCACTATACCTTAGAAGCTTGCACGGTGTCCCAATTCGAGCAACAGGTGCGTGTCGTCTGTCGCATGCCGCCAGGCGAAGCGCGACTGTTGAGTCCGGCAGCCATGGTGAATCTCATCGGCGACGAAGTGCGATCCATTACGTCCGGCAGAGGTTTTTATGAACTGCTCTCCATTCCAGGAGCCGTGCTTCATCTCTACGGAAAGCGAGTCATTCGTCCGGGCAGGAAGATGGGCCATGTCACGTTCCTCGCCGATCGGGGCGAAGTGGCGGCAGAACGGGCTTACCAGTTCATGAAATGTCTCGGGTAAAGCAGTCCGACCCCGTTTCGTACAGAAACCGAAAACACACAGCTCAGGGTACCGGCCCCCACCTATGAGTAAGGCCACCGTTCCATTTTGTCAGCATCTGGAGGCTACCGCCTCTGGCCAGAGCCAGGAGGAAGAGAAAAGGCTCAGCAAACGGGGCCATTCTGGCCGAGGATTAAGGGTATGGAACTTGCTGAACTTTCTTCGGCCGTTGCCAGAAGTACAGTACCGCACCATGTCACCAAAAGCGACTCAAACCGGTCCCAGCCAACCTTCGGGCAGGCTCTATCGATTACTCAGTAATCCGCATTCACGTTATCTTTTCCTCCAGAGTCTCGTCACCATCATCCTCTCCTATGAATTGCTCTTCGGCTCCGACTCCATCATCAGCCGAGTCATGAGCAATGGTCTCGTAGTCGGATTGTGGCTTTTCATCGCCGTTATTGCGATGCTGCCTCAGGTGGTGCTTGAAGCGACCTGGTTCAGTGCCGGACTAGTGGCTATCGATACGGTCCTAGTGACGGCCACCATCTACTTTTCAGGGAACGCCAGGTCGGATCTCTACATTGCGTATTTCGTCCTTATGCTGGTGGCGGCCTCTGTGAGGCGGCTTGGTCATCTGTTAGGCCTGTCCATGCTGTTAAGTGTAGGCTATGCGGTGGTGGTCTACGAAGGCATTCTTCATACCGGTACCATGACGGCAGGGCAGCTGCTCGGTATCCCTGTGCTTTTGGTGATGGCGGTGTTTTATGGGGTCGCACTGGAGACCACTGCGGTCGTACAGGAAGAAAAGTCGACGTTACTTAAAGACGTTGAGGCGTTGAAGAAGACCGAAGATGAATTGCAGGTGGCGAAGACGCAACTGGAAACGCGGATCAAGGGATTGAAGGAAGATCTCACGAAGGCGAATGCCAACCTCCGCGAGGGACAGGCTGTACGACAAGGACTGGAGCGGCAACTCCATGAAGCTCAGAAGATGGAGGCGGTCGGCTGGGTTGCCGCTAGAATTGCCGGTGAATTCGGGGCTCTCTTTTCTGTGATCGGCAAACAGACGGGGGTCATGTTGTCTCGCCTGCAACCAAACGATCCTCTCAGGGCCTCTGCCGATGAACTCTTCAAGGCGGGCGAAAAGGCTGCGACACTCACAGCCCAACTCATCGCGCTGAATCTCGAGGACCGACAAGTCCGGAAAGTGTTGTCGGTTCATAGCGTATTATCGGATTTGCACAGCATGATCGGGAGTCTCCTGCCCGACCACATTGAACTACTGGTCCAGTTGGACAAGTCGGTGGCCTATGCCGAGGTTGATCGCGAGGGGTTGGAAAATGTCCTCTTGCAACTGGTCGTCAATGCGCGGGATGCAATGCCCAGCGGGGGGCGTCTGTCGATTGAGGTCAAGACTGGTGAGGAGGCATCCAAATCGGCGCGGTCTTCAGCGGCGGAAAAGAAGACTCCTCAGATCCTTATTCAGATCAGCGATACCGGCACCGGCATGAACCTCGACACCCAGGCTCATATGTTTGAGCCGTTTTTCTCGACTAAGGAAACCAACATTGGTCTTGGACTCACGGCAGTCTACGGAACCGTGAAACAGAATGGAGGTACCGTGGAGGTCGAGAGCCGGCCTGGGCAAGGCACGGTGGTTCGGGTGTTCTTCCCGGCTGTACCGGCGTCGGCGACACAAGAAGAAATGATTCCAAAGGCCATGTTAGCCAAAGGAAATGAAACGATTCTGCTTGTGGAGGAAGACGAAATCGAGCGAAAGCTTGCGCTCTCAGCCTTGCATCGACACAGGTACCATGTATTGGAAGCAGCCTCGTCGGTAGAAGCGCTCATCCTCACGCAGCACTACAAGGGAATCATACATCTCGCTGTAAGTCCCTTAGTAATGCCTGAAATCGGCTGACGTGAACTCGCCCGCCGGCTATTAAGCCGTCATCCGATGATGAAGGCCCTCTTTGTCTCCGGCTACGATGACGAAACCATCCAGCATCACCGAATCAATCAACGCTTTGTCCTGCAGCATCCCTATCGCCAGGCTGGATTAGTTGAGAAGGTCAGGGAAATGTTGGATGCAGCGTGAGCCACGCTGCAGGACGGTATCGTCACCCATTCCACGTGCGCGAACGGCCTGGTGAGAAAAACGGTACGTCCCTCCGTTTGAAAAGCCCGATTAGGGCCATCCCCGCGACAAATCCTCCGATGTGTGCGAAGAAGGCCACGCCGCCTCCTGTGGCGCCGATGCTCATCCCTCCGCTGACCAGCTGTGTGACGAACCACATGCCCAAGACAATACCCGCGGCCACGCGAGTCATTCCAATCCCTGGAAGCAAGACCAGGACGTTGGCGCGAGGAAATAGCAACACATAAGCCCCGAGGACGGCTGAGATGGCTCCGCTAGCTCCGACCATTGGGACCTGCGACGAAGGATCGGTCATAGCGTGGCTGAGGGCGGCCAAGATGCCGCAGAGGATGTAAAAGACGATAAACTTTGCATGGCCCATCACGTCTTCGATATTATTCCCGAAGATCCAGAGATAGAGCATGTTGCCGATGAGATGCATCCAGCCTCCATGCAAAAACATGCTGGTCAACAGCGTCAGGGCAGCGGGAATGGCGACCGCCGCTTCATCTGGAAGCGAGGCATGGCCGAAGACGACAGACGGGATAGCACCATATTGAAAGACAAAAATCTCGCCGGGCTCCCGAGGCAGGCTCGACTGGTAGAGAAAGACCACCACACAGATGGCGATGAGGACAATCGTGACGAATGGGGTTTTTTCAGTGGGATTATCGTCGTGGAGAGGGATCACGTTGGATCCTGCTCGGAGGGAGTGCGACGACGGTCGGCGACCGCACGCGGCAACGCAGGAATGGAGGGAAGCGTTCCGTCGGGCCCGAGCGGAACGGAAAACCCTGCGGCGTGGGTATGGCCGCCTCCGCCGAACGAGGCTGCAATCTCACCGACATCTACGCCATCTGCACGCGAGCGCATGCTGAAGTAGCGCCGTCCATCACGATCATGCCAGATCAGGCAGAAGGGATGGTGGGGCGAGAGTCGCTCGCCGATTTGACTTGTCAGGACTGCGCTTTGCACAGAGGGAACGACTGCGCCTTGGAACTCGACCATGATGGCTTGCGCCGCGAGCTTGCCGACCAGCTCGCGTTCATAACGTAAAATTGCACGGCCTTCCTGTTCCAGCGCCTGATGGGAAAAGCGATCCCACAGGTTGAAGTCAAATGGGTAAGAGGCCAGTGCCGCATTGATTTCATGACTTCCCGGCAAGGCCCATGTCCACAAATCCTTGTCCTGAACATATTGGAGTAACCAAGGAGGCGAACCGTCATGGGCCCACTCCCAGCTGAGCACCGCGCCTGACTTAGCTTGATCAAAATAGGCATATGGGAGCCCCTGCAGAGCCTTTTCCGCCGTGATGTGGTGGTCCAGGATGAGCAGCTCCTTGGTCTCGGAGGCCATGGTTTCAAGGATCGGCCGCGCATAGCTGAAGTCGACGATGACGACACGCTGATCCTTGAGGTCCGAAGGGGGAGGGATGCCATGCTTCACTGGCACGAATCGCGCGGTGGGGAACTTTTTCCAGATGGCCCAGGCTGCCCCAAATCCATCCGAACATTCCGCATGGTAGAGGACGATGTCCGGCGGATTCTTGAACCGGCGTGGGTAGCGTGAAATGCTCATACGAGTGCGAGAGAGGATAGCATGGTCAGCGATACGGACTAAAGGGTGTTTCTCATGTCCCTCTACCGCGCCGGCCTACCGAAATGGCTCCGCACCGCTCACGGTTTGATCAGAGCTCGTTGAGGTGGTTGATCAGTTGACGGAGTCGGCTGGCGCTGCGTCGATTGAAACTGAACACGAGCCGTGGTAAGTCCCGGAAAGCCGGTTCATCCAGCTCTTCTTCCAAAGGGCCGCGCAGTTCAAACCGACCTTCGGTCAGGAGATCGCCGAACCGTATCTGAACCTGGTCAAGTTGTTCGGCGGAGATGGTTTTCTTCAGCCGCATGGCCATTTGTCGACCGACGAACCGGATGGAATGGTAGCGGCGATAAAATCGAAGGATATCGTCCACTGCCGCGTCGGCTGAGTTCACAATCGTGAAGAGACTCAGATCTTCTTCATTGATCAGTTTCCGCTTCAAAAGCTGCTTCGTCACGAAGGCCGACCAGTCGTCCCAATAGTCGCAGCCCGGCGCCTGAAGGCAGACGATCGGCTGAGGGTCGCTCTTGCCGGTCTGAGCGAGCGTCAGAATTTCAAACCCTTCGTCATGTGTGCCGAACCCCCCGGGGAAGAGCGCAATGGCATTCGCTTCTTTTTGGAAGATCAGTTTTCGCGTGAAGAAATACTTGAAGGTAATCAGCTTCGAGTCATCGGCGATGGTGGGGTTGGGACCTTGCTCGAAGGGGAGCATGATATTGACACCGAAGCTGTTCTCGCGCCCGGCACCTTCTTGGGCGGCACGCATGATGCCGTCTGCCCCTCCGGTGATGACCATGAATCCTTGTTCGACGATGCTCTGCGCGAAACGATAGGCCAGTTGATAATTGGGGTCGTCCGAGGGCGTCCGTGCCGAACCGAAGATGCTGATCTTCTGCCGATTCCGATAGCCGTGAAAGACCCCGAAGGCATGACGTAGCTCTTTAACCGCGCGGTTTACGATCTTCAAATCCAGCAGATCGAGGCGCGCGTCATGGAATTTGAGCAGTCCCGTCAAGAGTTCCTTCATGAGGGCAGCATGCAGATCGTCCTCGGGGCTTTCCAGCAAGGTGCCGATTTGCTGAAGGACCTCGTCTTTCGACAAGGCAGGGCGCGATCGAGTTTGTTGTGACTTGCTGGATGTGTTCATGCGTCGTACTTTACCTGGCTAACACGAATTGGATGAGATTGAAAATCTTACCAATGGATTGGGCGTTGGTCAAAGAAGTTCGATGGGCGCGTAATGACTCAGGGTAGCTCGGAGGATTTAGCGGAGTTTTGCAGCACCCACGCCTTAATCCTGGACTGATCTGCAGGGGAGAGATCGGTAAATTGGATGTCAACGCATGGGGTTGAGACCATGGGAGACTTGCCTGCGCCGTGCGTCTGCTCATACTCATTCAAGATTGTTCCCCGAACCGTTAATGGACTTGTTGGGTCGGGGAGGGAAAAGCTCAGAACGACTTTGGTCCCCGGCAGCAATAAGGCGGGAGACTCCACCAAGGCCCCAACATGACTGAGTTGAATAATGATGGCATGGTGTTGGGCACCGAAACTATCCCCGTCCATGACACTGATGGTGGCATGGATGCTTGTCAGGCATCGTTTAGGGGAAAGAACAAGGTCTCTCGCAGTGAGGACACCGACGGGTTGATCCTGTTTCGTCACGATGAGGATCGGTGTGCCGGTGGACATCATGAGTGTCGAAGCATCTTCCACGGCCCGGTCGTATTCGATAAATTGAACGGGTCGTGTCATGATTGTACGCACTTCGATGTCATCCGGTTCCAGACCCTGGGCGACCACTTTCTTGACGATGTCCGTTGGAGTCATGAGTCCGAAGCGAGAATCCGTATCCTTGATGAGCAGGCAGGGCATCTGTTCACGTTCCAAGAGGAACGCCGCTTCGGCGACCGATACGTCACCGGGAATCTGAACTACACCTGGTGTCATCATGTGTGCGACCACTGTGCTCTGGTGATTCGGGGCGTTGGGCCGTTGATCGTCCTTGTTCAGCATCGCTCGGCCAGGTCCTTTCTTCCGAAAATCGAGGCTCTTGGCCGCCGCGACGTATGCCAAGTATAGCAGACAGTCCTGGCCGCCCAGGTTCGTGGAAAACCCTTGTCATTCAATGGTTTCAAGGCATACACTAGGTGCGAAAATCGGCTTCCATGAGGATGGGTTGAATGGCTGTTCCGAGCCCGGTCCACAGAGAGTTTCTCCGTCGTGTTGAGCGGATTCCAGCTCATGGGCTGGGTCTTTCCATCGACGTCTATTCACCGGATCTGACCAGCTTGCTTCAAGCGCTGCAGCAACGTCAAGTGCCGCCGGCCTACCTTGAAATCTTTCGCGCCACTCCGAACACATTAGCCTTGGTCAGAAAGCAGGCCGGCAATGGCTTGCTGGCCTATCATGGCGAAGGGCTGTGGCTGACCCAGCCTGAAGCCGCTGACGATCCGTTGTTCAGACAAGAGGTCTGCGAAGTCGCGGGGCATCTTCAAACGTTGCAGAGCGCCTGGTTGAATCATGAATGTGCGACGAAATACATCTCCGGCTATTCCTACGGGACCTATCTTCCTCCGCTATATACGGAATGCAGTGCAGAGGTCGTGGCCGACAATACGATGCTGGTCCAGAATCTCCTCGATCGCCACTGTCAGCTGGCGAACGGAGAGGCACCGTTGGTGCTGCTTGAAATGGCTCCTCTCACCTACTTTGTAGCAGGTACCCTGACGATTCCAACCTTTTTCCGGCTTGTGACCGAACAGGTGCCGTGCGGACTGGTGCTGGATGTTGGCCATCTGTGGACCGTCTTTCGCTATTCTGGAGCTTGGCGCACTAGGTCACTTGTGCAATTTGTTGATACATTCCTCGGCGAGTTCCCCTTGCAACGCGTCGTTGAGATCCACGTGGCAGGTCTCGCCATCCATGAATCGAGTTTGGCCGTTCGTTCTGAACTTATGAAAACGAGCAGTGGTGATTTTCTTCCGGTTTGGACGGATGCGCATGCAGCGCCTATCCCGCCTGTCTTGTTCGAGATGCTCGATCAGATTCTGAGCCATCCGCGGCTCACCAATCTGAAAGGACTCGCGCTGGAAGTCGATACGAAGCCAGAGGAATTGATCGTCGACGAATTTGCTCGCTTCTCTCAGCGATATGCTACGGTATTTCCCAGGAAGGCGGATGCAGGAATTTCGTGCGATCGAGGAGGGACGTCGTTTCAGAGAAAGCCTGTGTCGGCTTCGATCAGGCGTACTCTCGGAGAAGCCTACGATCGGTATGCCCGCGTGGTCGCAGGCCGAGCTAAGCCGGAAGGTCCTGAATGGAATCAACCCTCGGCCTGCACCGGTGAATTAGTGACGTACCGATCGGTCTACCTCCCGTATGAGATTCTCCATTGGGGGGGCGAGGTGGAGGCCATGTTCCCAGAGTCTTGCCGTCGACTCACTGAAGAGGGCGTACCTCTTTCGGAATTTGTCCCTTTCTGGTTCCGCCAACCGCGGCCACTGTCTGGCTCGTACGATTTCTTTCTTTTGAAGATTGAGCGGTTTTTGGAATTTGTTCGAGAAAAAGCGCCGGAATTGGGCGGCATAGCGGAACGAGAGGCGGATGAACTTTCGCAAGCCTATCATTCTGCCAATGAGCCGGCCATTCCGGCCGTGAGTGAACTGATATGAGTTTTTGGTCCAGCCTCCCACGTCCCATCATCGGTCTGTCGCCTATGGACGGTGTGACCGATGCCAGTTTCCGGTCCATTATTGCGCGCCAGGGAAAGCCGGACGTGACGTTCACAGAGTTTACGCATGTTCATGATGTGTGTCGCGGGCCAGAGATTCTCTTGGAGACTCTCATCTACAGCGAGATCGAACGCCCGATGGTCGCGCAGTTCTATGGGAAGGATCCGGACCTGTTTTATCAAGCGGCCCACGCGGCTTGCGAGCTGGGCTTTGATGGGCTGGACATCAACATGGGATGTCCAGCGAAGAACGTGGCGTCGTCCGGATCAGGCGCAGCTCTCATCAAGACGCCTCATTTGGCGCACGCCATCATTCAGGCCACCAGGCGCGGAATCGAAGATTGGGCAGGCGGACAGACGCTGGAGCAAGCCGGCTTCAAGCCTGCCAGGATTGCGGCGTTTCAGCGGCTCAACGAACAGCGTCGGGGCCGGAGTCTCTCGGTTCGGCGTCCGTTGCCTATCTCCGTGAAAACCCGCCTCGGCTACGATTCGGTGATGGTGGAAGGTTGGGTCGAACATTTGTTGCGGGAACAGCCGACGGTCATTTCACTCCACGGACGAACGCTTCAGCAGATGTATCGAGGTGCGGCGGATTGGTCGGCTATTGCGCGGGCTGCAGCGCTGGCGAAAGCAACCGGAACGCTGTTATTGGGGAATGGCGATGTCCAGAGTCTTGATGAAGTCGTGGTGCGTGTCCGTGAGACCGGTGTAGATGGAGTGTTGGTAGGACGGGCCGTTCTAGGCGCGCCATGGTTTTTCCGTTCAAAAGAACAGGCCCGCAGACTCGCCTTCAAGCCGAACGGCAGCGGGATGGAATCATGTGCCGACGAGGCGATCTCGCTCGATCAACGCTTCGCCGTCCTGCTGGATCATGCGCGACAATTTCAGGGGCTCTATGGCCAAGGCCAATTTCACCGCATGCGTAAGCATTTGGGCTGGTACTGCAAAGCATTTCCACATGCCGCTGCGCTTCGCGCACGGCTGTTTCGCGTGTCCTCCGTCGACGAGTTGGAGACGGTCATTGCCGACTATCGAACGGATAGAATTGTGGACTCGGTCCAAACCGAGTCCGTCGATGATGCAAGCACGCTGACGTCACGATGCAGCTAGTGCTGGCCTCGACCTCGCCCCGCCGCCGCGAACTCCTTGCGCTCCTGGGGGTTTCCTTCGACGTGTGCTCTCCGACCTTCGAAGAGCAACCGATGGCAGGCCTCTCGCCTCTTGAACAGGTTTCACGCTTTGCTCTCGGAAAGGCGCGATCTCTGGCGCAGGCGCGGCCACAGGATCTGGTGCTTGGCAGCGACACGGTCATCGAATTAGATGGTGGGCTGTTGGGCAAGCCGCTCGACCTTCGAGATGCGCATGCCATGCTCACTCGCCTGGCGGGGCGACCGCATCAAGTCCACACCGCGGTGGCTCTGTGTAGTCAGGCAAAGGCGATCGAATCTGTCGAAGTTGCGACCGCGACGGTGCATATGAAGATGGATATCGATCAAGCGATTGAGCGCTATCTCGCAACCAACGAATCATTGGGAAAGGCCGGAGCCTATTCGATTCAGGGAGCGGGTGGTGACTTAATTGAGCGCATTGATGGCGATTTTACGGCGGTAGTCGGGCTGCCGGTGAAGATGGTCGCCCGCCTTCTTCTGTCCGCTGGCTACCCTGTCGAACAGGATGTTGAGGTCCTGTATCATCGAAAGCCTTACCCTAACTGGAGTCGGTTCGCGTCTTGATTGCAAAAAGGGGGACGGTTCCCCTACAATGCGCCCGTTTATTCGTCATTTTGTCTATGGAGGACGTCATGGCCTCTCAGGGAATCACCAAAGCCTGGGGAGTGGTTGGCCTGGTCGGGGTCTTTACCATGGGGGTCTGTTCGGCATGGGCTATCGATGTGAAACTCACTGCGGAAGACGCCCAAAAAGCGCTTGAGGTCGGACGAGCTCCTATGGAAAAAGCCAACTCCCCGGAAGAGGTGAAGAAGGTCCTTCAGCAGGCATCCTTGGTTACCCGCGTCGGAGCTGACCCAGAAAAAGATCCTTGCGGCGCAAGCGCGATTCTTCGCACCAAACGCTATCGGCTGGAAGCCTTCGGTCGTCAAGAGGCGGCGGAGTCCAAGAAGCGAAAGATCGATGTGCGCATGCCCGAAGAGTTCATTAAGAAAGTCATGGGCATGCCCAATATGGAGATCGAGGTCCAGTTGTGCGGCGATGACGAATATTTTGCCGAAGGGGCCGTGATTGAATTGCAGCAAGGATCAAAGAGGATCAAACCCATCGATATCGGTAAGGCCGAACGCGGGAGAAAAAACGAAGGTAACGGCCCAGCCTTCCGCTCCCGCTTCACCGCACTCTTTGCGTACGAACAGTTCGATCCTACTGCGGCATCAGTATTTGTCGTGAACCTTCAGGACGGGCAAGAGGCAAAGATCCCGGCCGACTTCTCCAAAGTGAAGTAGGCCTGACGGCCGATCATATCGGTTGTCAGAATGCCAGCAGCTCAACCCCAGGCGTTCTTGCCTCGCTTCAACAAACTTTTCAGCAGCGGTTTCATGGTCTTGCGAACGGTCTCACGTCGCTGACGCTGGCGTTCGACCATGCGTCCGGCCACAAACCCGGCACGGACACTGGTCGACTGCTTGAGGAAGGCGCGAATGTAGACTTCCGCTTGGAGGGCGTCTTGGTATATCCCCAGGAGGTCTTGAACTGCTTGCGCCCGCTTCATGAAACGGGCGGCGGGCTTGCCGACCGCCCCGACCGCAAGTTCAGCGGCATAGCGCGCGCGTTTCGTGTTGATTCGGACTTCATGGAGCTTGGCATGATTCGGCGACGGACCCATGCGGCGAATCACTTTACGCAGTTTCTTGAACGCTCGCTTCGCAAGCTCATGCAAAGTCACGGGGGATTCCACCACAGACGGATCAGACGCGGCCTGCTGCAGTCGCCGGACGAGTTCGAGATACCGCGCACCCCTGAGCTCACTGAGCACGACCTGTTGCACGCGTTCCCGCTGGGTCTGCAGATGCGTCACGAATTTTGCCAACGGCTTGCGGTCGCGCGCATCCAAGCCGGCAGCTTCTTCATTGAAGTAGGCGATTTGGACGTCAAGATCACGTGCCTGGCCCAGGAACTTGCTGAGCCAGGTCAATTCGTTTTGCAGCGAGTTCGCCCATTCGGGCACGAGGACCGGCCGGGCTGCGCGAAGCACCGCACGCAACCGTCTCGTCGCCACGCGCATCTGATGCAGACTCTCGCTCTCTGTGCCCAGCCTGGTACCAGGGTCGTGGGCCAGGAGCCAGCGGACATGCCGCGTCAGCGCCCACTTCAAATGGTCGACCACGGGCGCGTTGGGGGCCGGCGCCGCGGCTGGCGTCGGAGCAGGAAGGCAAAGCGCGCGAAACAATTTGGGCCGTCCGTCGTGATCGGACGCGCCGGCCTCCCGCAAGCGTTGTTCGAGCGAGCGAAGCGAGCCGTCATCGCCTTGCAGCAATTCAATCTCTAGCTCCCGAAATCGTTGAATCACACAAGCCTCTTTCACGACCGACACTGAGTCAAGTGCGACGTCGGCCACAGGGACGCGCCCGCGGCGGACGCGCACGCCGGTGCGCCACACTCTCAGCGTAGTCACAGGCATCAGTTTGCGGTGGCCCAACGAGAGCACGAGCAGCTCGCGCAACGGAGCCGGCGGGCCGGCTTGTCCATCGGGAATTTCGATCTCCTGCCGGTCCGGGCCCAACGGAACTTTGAGCTGCCAGGCCCGCTTACCCCGTTCGACCCGATAGCGAAGCGTGATTCGAGCATGGGCCAGGTCGTAGAAGGCTGTGTCGTAATAGGTGGACGTCAGCGCTCGCTTGGGCAACGGGGTTCCAGTCAGTCGAGGAAGGCGGAAATGGGAGTCGACGCTCAGCTTCAGCTCGCGCTCGACCGTGGAAGATGGGATGCGGGACAGAATAGGAGGAGGCGATTTGGACCGAGTCATCATGAAATCCCGTACGCGGATCAAGACCAATCTCAAAATGATAACCGATTTTTACGGGGATGTCGCAACCGAGCAGAAAGAACCTTGTTGAGACGGCCGAAAGTCCAATTAGAAATGGTGGGCCAGTCCGGCCACAGCGTTGAACGCCCTGTACTCGCCGCTCAGGCTGTACACATTATCGAGAATGGTGATCGTGGCGCTCAAAGAGGCCGGGGAATATACCAAAGCTGTAGTCCTATTCGACGTACTGGCTGACCAGGAATCCTGGGCTATCAAGGCGTTGGCGCAGAAGGGGCTCTGCCTGGAAGCGATCGGGCGCTATGACGATGCCTTAGCGACGATACGGGCTGCCTTAGGCCGGCGGTCGGCGACTCAAGAGGAGAGCGTCTCATTACGATATTTACTGGCCCGAACCCTGGAGGCCAAAAGGGGATACGACAAAGCCGTGGAGGTATATCGAACGTTGGAACGCGAGCAGCACAGGTACCGCGATGTATCGGCTCGCCTTGCTCGACTGAATCAAACTGAACAGAGTGGTCGAGGAAAAAGCGATAAAGAAATCACAAGGTTGGGGGCATTTTGGCGAGGGTGGGGACAACTCTTGCGAGGGACTTACGGACACGGATCATCCGCCGCTGGGACAAACACGCACGTAAACACTGATCGGTAGTAGTGTTTGCGAATCAGATTACAACTTAATTTCCGTGAAGCCTTGCGGCAGAGTCGTGCAGATCGTGGCGAGGTAACAACTTTATTAGGCTTGTATCGCAAATGACAGCTTAAAGAATCAACCACTTGTCAACTGGTGAAAATACAACTTTTTTGCACATTCACATCGATGAGATCGTGCCCGTTCGTAATTGCCCTCATACGGTCGGCTCATGGAGGCGGATCGTATGGAGATAGTGATACAAGCCTTTCCGCTCCATCAGCTGAGCGTGGGTGCCTTCCTCTACGAGTTTGCCTTTGTCCAGGACCAGAATGCGATCGGCGCGTTGAATGGTCGAGAGCCGGTGGGCGACGACGAAGGTCGTCCGTCCCTCCATCAAACGTTCCAATGCTTCCTGAACGAGTCGTTCCGATTCAGTATCGAGCGATGACGTGGCTTCATCTAGCAACAAGATGCGTGGATTCTTAAGAATGGCCCGTGCAATCGCGATGCGTTGGCGCTGTCCACCTGAGAGATTGATCCCCTTCTCCCCCACCACGGTTCGATAGCCGTCAGGAAGCTCTGTGATGAAGTCATGGGCATGAGCTGCTGTGCTTGCCTCCTGCACGGCTGATTCGCTCGCGTCCAAATTCCCGTAGCGAATATTGTCGAAGATCGTTCCTCCAAACAAGATTGTTTCCTGCGGGACGAGTGCAACCTGCCGGTACCAACTCTCGACCGTGACCTGACGCAGATCATGACCGTCGATTGTGAGACGACCTTCAGTAGGATCGTAGAACCGGTGGAGCAGATTAACCACAGTAGTTTTGCCGGCACCGGTGGGTCCGACAAAGGCGATCACCTCGCCGGGCTTGGCCTCAAACGACAGATTCGATAACACCGGATGGCGAGGATCGTAGGCGAAGCTGACATTTTCCACGCGCATGTGACCGGCAACCGTCGAGAGAATGTGCGCATCAGGCCGATCGTGGATCTCCGGTTGCGCATCGAGAATTTCGAAGACCCGCTGCATCGCACCCTGTGCTTCTTTGATCTGCGCAAACACGCGGGCTGCCGAGCTGAAGGGGCCGATCAAGATACCGGCGAACAAGACGAAGGCAAAGAGATCGCCTGGCGTCACAGTGCCCTCGATGACCTGCCGGCCTCCGTACCAGAGGACGGTGGCTGCGGCTGAAAAAGTGAGCAGGCTGATCACTGGTATGAAGACGGCCATGATTCCGGCTCGGCGTAGCGTGAGATGGAGAGTCTGGTCCACCTGGGCGGCGAAGCGCGCTTCTTCCCGTTTGGTCTGGACGAACGATTTGACGATGCGAATGCCGGAAATCACTTCTTCGACCAACGTGCTAAGCGCGGCTGTTTGGTCTTGAATCGATGTCGAGAGGGATTTGAGTTTTCGCCCGAACAATTTGGCGACCAGGACCAGCAAGGGGAGGAGGATCAAGATCAAAAGGCAAAGCCGCCAATTCATTGCGAGGAGAAACGCGATGCCACCGACAAACGTGACGAGCTGTTTGGCGCTGTCGATCGGGGTTTCTGTGACGACGGATTGAATGACCGTGACGTCGTTCATCAGTCGCGAGAGCAGTTCCCCGGTGCGGCGTCTTGCGAAAAAACTGACGGTCAACGTTTGCAAATGGCCGAACAGGTGTCTGCGAAAATCGGCGACGATGCGCTGAGACACCCAGGCTGTCAGATAACTATGACCCATTGAGCAGAGCCCTTGTAGGAGCACCAGCCCGAGGAACAGACCGATCAACTCTGTCATCAGCGAGCCATCGTGTTGGACGGTGATGACATCCCAGAGGGTGCCGGCCAGGCGGAGCAGGGCCAGATTGATGGCCGCCACGCCCATGACCAGCAGGCCTGCCAGCCCCATACGTGCCAGGTAGGGTTGGATAAACGGCTGAAAGCGTTTGAAGATCAGCATCACAGGCAAAGAGAAGTAGCCGGAGCGAAGGACATCCGACCTTGGTTAAGGATCACATGAGAAAAAGTCGGAGTGACGAAAAAGGCGGGGCACTCGATAACAGCTAGAGCTGGGCGATCGACTCAATGAGGTTCTTATTGATCGCCACGAAATCCGACCGGTCTGTGTCGTTGATCACGACATCAGTCAGGCTAATGAAAAGGCGTGCCTCTTCGTTAATTGCGTCGGAGACGCGATTGCGCATCGGAGGAATCAGGAAGTCCCCCACGTAGGTACAATTCACTGTACGAACGCGGATGCGAACCTTCTTGCCCTCGGGCACGATCTCCTCCCTCCCCGACGCGGGCTGAGCTTAGCTTTTACGGCGAAGGAATTTTTGACGCTGGCGCAGCTTCTTGTACTTGTGCTTGCGCATTTTCTTTCGGCGTTTTTTCAACACGCTCGACATACTTCGTCTCTCCTAGGGGGCGGAGTCTAGAAGTTTTTGGCTGAAAATGCAAGCTCACAGCGGAGATGCCGCCTTGCACGCTTTCGGCACGGATACGCCTGGAGCGTCTCTTGACCCCGTATTCGCTGCCTTCCTATACTGCACAAGCATGTTTCAGAAGAAGGCGCGTGCCATTTGTTCGTCATCATCGTTCGTCGGTTGGCTGGTATTGCTTGCCATCTTTGTGGGTGCCTGTTCGTCCAAGGTAGTTCAGTACCCGGCAGACCATGAGCGCATCCGCCGTATAGATCGGGCGATCGAATCATTGCGGGACGCCTACCAACAAAAAAACCGCTCCGGTTTTCAGTCGGTGATGTTGCCGCTGGATCAGCTTGAACACCTTCAGCGTGAGGCTGAGGCCGACTTCGACATCTTTCATACGATCTCTCTCGAATTCAAAGTCGAACGGATTATGATCGAAGGCGACGATATCGATGTGTACGTCCATTGGCAAGGTGTGTGGAAAAAGGCCGCCGATGATGTGGGGATGGGGCAGCGTGGCCACGCGCGATTGCAGTGGGTCGGGACACATTCGATTCTTCTCCGCGGTGTCCAAGGAGATCTGCCGTTCGGAATGAAAACTAGGCAAACGTTGTCCGAAGCTCCTCCACCTCAGGCCAAACCACAATAAACGACGACGTCGATGCCACAGAGCACACCACCCCACGCAGACTTTCTTGTCATCGGCAGCGGAGTTGCCGGGCTCCGTGCCGCGCTCGACCTCAGCCGTGAAGGCCGAGTGATCATGCTCACCAAAGGCCATCCACTACAGAGCAACTCCATTTTTGCACAGGGCGGGGTTGCAGTGGCGCTAAGTGAAGAAGACGACGTCGCGATCCATCTAACTGATACAGTCAAAGCGGGCCACGGGCTCTGTCGCCGTGAGGCGGTACGGGTTTTGGTGGAAGAAGGACCGGATCGAATTCAGGAACTGATCGGATGGGGGGCAAAGTTCGACAAGACTGGAGGAAAGTTTGCCTTTGCTCGTGAAGCGGCGCATAGCCGTAGCCGAATTCTCCGTGCGCGGGGCGATGCAACGGGAAATGAAATGGTGCGCGTGTTGATGGCACAGGCCGGCCGACAAAAGCGGATACATCGGCTGGACTATCATTTCACTGTGGACCTTGTCGTAGAGGATGGACGATGTTGCGGAGCCGTGGTTCTGGACGAAAATTCCGGTGAGCAGTTTATTCTTCCTGCCAAGGCGGTCGTGCTCTCAACCGGCGGTGCCGGCCAGATCTATGCTCGAACCACGAATCCGCCTAACGCGAC
>JACPZN010000357.1 GCA_016195505.1 Nitrospirota bacterium
CTACCGCAGATACCCTCAGTGGATCGGCTTCCCGGCTGCTGTGGGAGCTGGTCCTGCATGAATCCAAACTGGAAGCCGAACTCCTCCAGTCAGAAAAGCTTGCGGGAATCGGCTCATTTGCCGCGGGAATCGCACATGATATCAACAACCCCCTGCAACTCATTTTGGGCCTGGCGGAAAACATCGCAGAGGAACGCGACCTGACCGCTATTCACGAACAAGCCCGAGATATTATTGAAGCCGTCAAACGGACCAGTGCCATTTGCCGGGACCTCACCCGCTACTCACGGCGCGCATCTCCCCACGAGGACATGCTGGTGTCTATGAACGAAAAGCTGGACGAAGCGCTGAAAATCGCACGTTACGCGTCAAGTCTTCACGATATTGAGATGATCAAACATTACCAGCCCGGCGCCGACGTCAAAGGCAATCCGGATGAGTTACTCCATGTCCTCGTCAACCTCATCACCAATGCGGTCCATGCTATGGAACGCGTCGGCGGCACACTGACGCTCGAGACCATACTCCTTGACGGACAGGTCGGCGTCCGAATCTCCGATACGGGATGCGGCATCGCCTCGGACAAAATCCCCGAGATCTTCGAGCCGTTTTTCACGACAAAGGCTCCCGGCAAAGGCACGGGGCTGGGACTCTATAACGTCAAGACCATCGTCGGAAAAATGCACGGCACGATTGCTGTCGACAGTCAGATCGACAAGGGAACGACCTTTACCTTGACCTTCCCCAACGCCGAGTCGGCTGCACAAGGACCTCCGTCATGAATCCCACACCTCCCCCGTCCCGCGCTGAAACGAGGTGGGGGCTCCAACTCAAACTGATTCTGTCCATGTTGCTCGTGGGGGTGGTCCCCCTCATGGTGGGTCTCGGTCTCGCCTTTTGGCAGGGCTCTCGCGAGATCCAGGTCGTCAGCGGCGAAAGCTTCAAGGCTCTTGCCGAGGAGACCGCACGAAAAATCGACCTCTTGATGTCGGATGAAGTCGCCCGAACGTCACGGATTGCAGCAGACCCTTCGATTATCCTCGATCTTGAGCAACGGCGCGACGCCCTCCTGGATATGACGGAAGCGGAGCGTCGCCGGGCGGTGGACCGGCTCAAAGAAGGATGGGAGGCCAAAGATCCCGCGGCAGTTCAGGCCATCACGGGAAACAAAATAGCCGGCCTTATTCAGGAATATCTCTCGGGAGCCAAGAGCGAAGCCGATCAACTGATCCCGCAAGTGGTTCGGTCTGCCACCAAGATGGTGTACATCACCGACGTGGAGGGCAATCTGGTTGCCGCGTTGACCACAATGCCTCCCTTTTCCAATAAAGACACGGCCTGGTGGAAAGGCGCCTCCCATCGCGGGGTCGGCCAGCTCTTCATCGAAGATGTGCACTTCGACGAGCGTGCGCAAACCTATGCCATCAGTATTTCGCTTCCTATTATGGATCGCATCCGATATGGCGTCGTCGGAGTCCTTCATCGGGTGATCGACGCGAAAGAATTGATCTCGCCTTCGATCTCGCCCATTCGCTTCGGGAAGACCGGACATGTGATGCTGATCGACCATCGCGGGATCGTCGTCAGCTGCCCCATCCTGCCGACGGGCGTCCAACTCTCCGATGCACAGCTCATTCCCCTCGTCACACCGCTTCAACCGGGCTGGGTCAGTGCGCCGAGCGATGGCCACGGCGGACAATCGACCTCGATTATCGGATTCGCCCCGATGCCGGAAACCAGCCGAGCTACCAATAGTGACCAGGGAAAGGGCTCCTGGCACACCTTCGTCTGGCAAGCATCAGACGAGCTCTTTGCTCCGATTCGTCACTTCCTCACCTGGATGGCCATATTCAGCCTGATCGCCGTCGGATTGATGACCTCTCTCGGCTACCTTGCAGCCAATCGCATCGTCAAGCCGGTGCGCCGATTACAGGCCGCGGCACAATCGATCGGGCGCGGCGAGCTTCGAGAGCCCATCGACATTCAGACCGGCGATGAAATCCAGGATCTGGCGGACGAATTCAATCGAATGAATCGCCAATTGGAAGCGGCCTTTGCCGGCCTGACCGATCAAGTGGCCATCAAAACGCAACAGGTGGAGTCCCTGATTCACTCGACGGACCAGATCCTGGATGCAGTCCCGACCCCGATCATCATGGTCAATCAAGACGAACAGGTGCAATACATCAACCGGGTCGGGCGCGACTCCTTTCACACTAAATCTGATTCGACCCACTCACTCCCGTTGTTCGAGATACTCCCGGCCGATGCCGCGCTACGAGAGCACCTCCGAAAAGAATTCCGACGTACGCGGGGCGGAGAGAATCTCGCGACAGCATCGGGGGCAGAGGATGTTGCGGTCGGCAACCGCGCCCGCGACCCGTTAGCCCCCGTGAAGGAAACGGGGGAAGCCGGCATCCGGCACGAAATTCAGATTGGTCCACGGCGGTATCACTATCAATGGTTCCACATGGCGGGAAGAAATCAGGGAGAGGATCGGGTCGGCCTCGTCTTCAGGGACACGACTGACGACAGCCGCCTTCAAGACCAGCTCATCCAGGCAGAGAAATCAGGCAGCCTTGGGACCCTCACGGCCGGGATTGGACATGAGTTGAACAATCCGCTCTTCGGAATTCTCGGATTGGGAGAAGCCATCGGAGAAGAGACCAACCCCGAACTCGTCAAATCCTATGCCCGCGACATCGTCCAGCATGGCCGCAGAATGGCCTCGATCATTCGAGACTTCACCGGCGTCACGGCCCGCGAAACGTCGGATCAATGGCAACCGGTTCACCTCGAGCGGGAACTCGATCAGGCCGTCGCGATACTGACAGGCAGCATGAATGCCTCGGGGCTCGCGATCCAGAGAACGTATGCGGGAGACACCTGTGTACTGGCCCTGCCCGACCAACTCAGACAGGCATTCACAAACCTATTGATGAATGCCATTCAGGCGATAAAGGGCCGGGGCACCCTGCGTCTCTCCACGTCCCTGACCGAAACAATGGTCGTGACC
>JACPZN010000358.1 GCA_016195505.1 Nitrospirota bacterium
CGGTGGACAACACCGAAATTCTGGACGCGGCGCACTTGAAAACCTACTTGATCGAACGCACGACGCCAGGCCAGCGCGTCTCAGTCAAGGTCCGCCGGACCGATGCAGATCTCATGCCATAACAGATGCCGAGGATGGGAATACCCTGCTCGAAGAGTTCTTTCGCAACAGTCGGCGCTTTTTTTTCATAGACGCTGGAGGGCCCGCCGGAGAGCACAATGCCTTGCGGGCGGTAGGCGAGGATCGTCGCTAGCGAGACGGTGCAGGGAAGAATCTGCGAATAGACCTGAGCTTCGCGAATGCGGCGAGCGATCAGTTGTGTATACTGCGACCCGAAGTCGAGGACCAGAATTCTATTGTGCCAGAGTTCCATGAAGTTAGCTCTCAGTGGTCAGCGTTCAGCCGTCAGCAAACGATCAGAGAGGATAACCGTACACATGCTTGAGACAAGATCTGAACCGAGGTGGGAATGATTCGTGTCTTGCTGAACTCTGACGGCTGAGAGCTGATAGCCTTCGGTCACTCCCAATCCATCCGGTAATTCGGCGCTTCTTTGGTGATGATCACGTCGTGCACGTGGCTCTCACGGAGGCCCGCAACCGTTTGACGAATGAATGTCGCTTTCTGTTGCAGCTCGGAAATCGTCTTGCATCCACAGTAACCCATTCCCGATTTGACTCCGCCGACCAACTGGTACACGACGGCCGCCAGCGGACCCTTATAGGGAACCCGCCCTTCAATCCCTTCGGGAACCAGTTTCTGTGCGGGACGTCCCCCCTGTCCGTAACGATCTCCCCCGCCGCGCTCCATTGCGCCGATCGAGCCCATGCCGCGGTAGACCTTATAGGTTCTGGCTTGATATAGCACGGTCTCACCAGGAGACTCTTCGGTTCCAGCCAAGAGACCGCCGAGCATGACAGCCGAAGCGCCGGCAGCCAGCGCCTTGGTGACGTCGCCGGAAAACTTGATTCCCCCATCTGCGATAATCGGCACTCCGCTGCCTTCCAGCGCCTTGGCGCAATCGGCGATCGCCGTCAGCTGCGGCATCCCGGCGCCGGACACAATTCGCGTCGTGCAGATGGATCCTGGCCCCACACCCACCTTGACCGCATCGACGCCCATCTTCAGGAGATCCTTGGCCGCCTCAGCCGTCCCAATGTTTCCCGCAATCAGCTCCAGATCCGGATACTGTTTCTTGATCATCTTCGCGGTGTCTAAGACGGCTTGTGAGTGGCCATGGGCGGTATCGACGACCACAAGATCCACGCCTGCCTTCTTGAGCAGACGCATGCGCTCCTCAGTCTCCGGCCCGACACCCACAGCCGCTCCCACCCGCAGACGGCCGTGCGCATCTTTGCAGGCATGGGGGTATTTAATGCGCTTTTCGATGTCCTTAATCGTAATGAGACCCTTGAGATCGTAGTGCTTGTCGACCACCGGCAGTTTTTCGATGCGGTGCTCATGGAGAATCTCTCTCGCCTTCTCCAAGCTGGTGCCCTCCGGCGCCGTGATCAACTTGTCCCGCTTCATCACCTGGGACACTTTGAGATCCATCCTCGTTTCAAAACGAAGATCGCGGTTGGTGAGAATGCCGACGAGCTTACGCCCTTTGGTGACGGGAATACCGGAGATCCGATATTTCGCCATCAGATTATGGGCCTCGCGGATGGTTTCCTCAGGGGAGATCGTGACGGGGTCGAGAATCATTCCGCTTTCGGACTTCTTGACCTTGTCGACTTCCGTCGCTTGGTCGGCCGGCGACAGTACCCGATGAATGATGCCGATCCCTCCTTCACGCGCCATCGCGATGGCGAGCCGCGATTCGGTCACCGTGTCCATCGCCGAGCTGACAAGAGGGATATTGATTCGAATGTTACGCGAGACGAACGTGTCTGTTTTGACTTCACTCGGCAGTACCTGCGACTTGGCAGGCACGAGGACGACGTCGTCATAGGTCAATCCCAGTCTCGGTTCTTTCTCCAGCATCGCCTCCCTCTTCTGGTGTCGACCCGATTCAGACCTTATGCCCCTGCTGCGCCTTATCCAGCTCCGCCAAGGCTTCCGCGTCGTCCCGCATGCGCTCACTGCCCTCTTCAGCCGGCATGAACTGTTGCACGCGCGTGTTGCCGCTGTCGACGACGAAGACACTGCCCTTCGCATCCACGGAAATACCGTAGGGAAAGTTGAACTGGCCGTCGCCATTGCCGAACCCGCCCCACTGCGTGATGAAGTTGCCCTCTCGATCGAACTTCTCGACCCGATGATTCCCGGTGTCCGTCACATAGACGTCCCCTGCCCCATCGACCGTAATGCCCCAAGGCGAGCGTAATTGCCCGGCTTCTTGGGCGAGCGGACTGCTGGCATGACCGGCCTCTGGACTGCCGCCCCATTTCGTCAACAGTTGCGGTAGCACGTTGGTGCTGGTATCGAACTTCTGAATACGGTGATTCCCCATATCAACCACATACACCGTTCCGTCCTCTTGATCGACCGCCACGCCGCGCGGGAAATAGAACTGCCCGTCGCCGTTCCCGAAGCTTCCCCACGCCATGATAAATTCGCCGGTCATATCGAACTTCTGCACGCGGAAATTCGCGCTGTCGACAACATACACGAAGCCGCGCACGCGGTCGACCGCAATGCCCCAGGGAGCATTGAACTGGCCTTCGCCGTTGCCGCGCGAGCCGAACTTGAGCACATAGCCGCCGAGCTTACCATCGAACTTCTGGACACGGTGGTTGTTCGTGTCTACCACCCACACATCGCCCTTGCCGTCGCAGGCAATGCCGGTCGGGTTGTGGAAGTTGGCATTCGCCGATCCAAAATTACCCCACAGGATGATGAAGTTGCCGGCGTTGTCGAATTTTTGAACCCGGTTGTTACCGTTATCAACCACGAACAGAGATCCCTGCTGATCGACGCAGAGTCCATATATCGGTGCCATGAACTCGCCGCCGTGCAGGAGCGAGGCGCCACGACCAGGCTTCCCCCACTTGGACACACACAGGTAGCCCGAAGTGTTGACGAGAATGGTCGCACTGGCCGGCGTGGACACGTTGTTGCCGACGTCTTTGAACCAGACATAAATGGTTTTTTGCCCATCGACCGGCGAGAGAATGAACGGAATCGTTGCGCCGAATTTTACCGCCGGCGTCACATCCACCCATCCCGGCGTACCCGCCATCGGGGTCAAGGGACTCTCTGACACGAAGTAGGCGCCCACACCGGTATCCACGTCATTGGCCGAAATAGTGACCATCACTTCCGGTGAATTCGTCATGAACGCACCGTGGTTGATGACGGCATAGGGATTTTGTGGCGCAGTAATGTCGATGAGCACCGGCATCGCCGTGACCTCTTCCGACAAGCCACTTTCCGTTCCATCTTCGAATGACGCCGTCACGGCATAGAAGTACGGAGTGTCGTTGGTCAAACCCGTGTGCGTGTAGGGATTCGTCGCCCCTTCGATCTTCGTCGCCCCCTGCAGCGTCAGATTCGGAGCCGTGCTGAAGTAGAGGTTGTAGGACTGGGCACCCGGCACCTCCATCCAGCTCAAGAAGACTTCCGTATCGCCGGCCTTGACCGCCACCGCGCGCGGAGGGTGGATTGCCCCTGGTTCGAGAGCCCGAGCCGCCTCTTCCTTGCCACGATTCATTTCCTCCTCGGTCGGCACGTACTTGAGGACCCGGTTATTGCCGCTGTCGACGACAAACACACAGCCTTCCTTATCCACGGCGATGCCGTAGGGAAAGTTCAATTGTCCTTCCGTCTTACCCCGGTTCCCGAATGAACAGAGGAACGTGCCGTTTCCATCAAACTTCTGAATCCGGTGGTTGCCGCTGTCGACCACGTAGACATTGCCCAACGCATCGCAAGCGATGCCCCACGGCGACTTGAACTGGCCAGGTCCGCTGCCCTCGCGTCCCCACTTCGTCAAAAAGCTCCCGCGGGCGTCAAACTTCTGGACGCGGTTGTTGCTCTCATCGGCCACGTAGATGTTGCCGACGAAATCGACCGCCACGCCGCGCGGGAAGAAGAACGCGCCGTCGAAGCTGCCGTCCCGGCCCCACTTCAAGAGCGGCTGGCCGTCAGCTTGGAACTTTTGAATGCGGGCGTTGCTCGTATCGGACACATACACGTTGCCATCCTGATCGGTCGTGAGTCCCCAGGGCACATCGAACTTGCCCATATCGGCGCCGCGCCAGGCGAATCCAAACTTCCCCCAGGTCTTTTGGACGTTGCCTTCAAGATCGAACTTCTGGACGCGGTTATTGCCGCTGTCGGCCACATAGACCACATCATCCGGCCCAACGGCCAATCCGCGCGGATAGTAGAACGAGCCCTCCTGCGAGCTGGGCTCCCCGCCCCATCGCGCCAGAAACTCGCCGGTCTTACCGAATTTTTGAATGGAGTGATTGTCGGTATCGGCGACATAGATGTTGCCGTCCTTGTCGAGCGCGATGCCGGTGGGAGAGCTGAACTCGCCGTCGCCTACACCCTCTTGACCGATACTCATGGCCAAGAGATAGGGTGATGGAATCGCCATGACTTCTTGTGATTCAAGGCTCTCGCCTTTGGCAGTCACAACGGTGACGACATAGTGGTAGCAGGTCCCATTCGCAAGATCGTCGTGGACATATGGGCTTGTCGCACCTTCTAAGCAAGTCGCTTTGTCCTTCTTCACACCGATGACCGTCTTAAAATCTTCCGCGCTGGCGATGGGACGGGTGAGTTCCGAAAACTTGATCTGCACGCCCTTGGTCGTCTGGAAATACAGGTTATAGTACATGGCATCCGGAACCGGATCCCATGTGATCGTGACCCGTCCATTGCCCGCCTTCGTGTGCACGTTTTGCGGTGCTGGGGGGAGTTCTTCTTCCTCTACCACCGAATCCCCGGCACCCCATTCTCCCTGAGTGCCATCGACCGAGAGAATCAGCCGGCCGAACCGGAATAGTTCATCAAAAAGCCATGCTTTGATCACAGCTGGTGCCTCATGTTGCTAAAGCCAACGAGTTCCGAGAAACAACGGGTGTTTCAACAACTTAGAATTGGATTGGTGAGTCTAGCAAAGCGGCGGAAACAGAGTCAAGGAGCGGGAAATCGGCATGTCAAGAAATCGCTACACTGCGCACCACGTGAAGGCTCTTCGCTCCTCCAGAAAGTCAATCTGGACTTGGAAGGCCAAATCAAGAGTGGCAAGAGAGCACGCGTGCCGGCGTGGCAGCTTAGCTTTGCTCGACTGGCTCTCCATCGAACTCTTCGGCAACATTCAACTTTTCCTCTGCCTTGAGTTCGACCAGGGACTCTTCCCCGTTTTCAGACAGGGCACCTTCATCCACCACATTGATCGACGTCGCAATGTCGTCCACGACTGATTCGCCTGCTATCGCCGATGTGTCATCCTCCATCGGCAACCGCGATTGCTCCGCCTCGCCCAATTCCTTGAACTCTCTAAGCGGCGGGAGCTGCGACAAATCGTTCAAGCCAAAATGCTCCAGAAAGAACTTCGTCGTCCCGTACATGATCGGACGGCCCGGCACTTCTTTGCGGCCAACGATGCGGACCAGCTTCCGCTCCAGCAGGGTCCGCAGCACCCCGGAAGTCTCCACACCTCGGATTTCCTCTATCTCCGACCGAACCAGCGGCTGCTTATAGGCGATGATGGCCAGCGATTCGAGCGCGGACCGGGACAGTTTTGCGGCAGCCTTGGCTTTGTCCAGCCGTTTGATCCAGGGGGCGTATTCCTGCTTGGTCACCAGCCGATAGCCACCGGCCACTTCCACGAGCCGGATTCCTCGCCCTTCCTGTTCGAGATCGTTACCGAGACTCCGCAAGACCCGCTCGACCTCCGTCTTGGTGACATCCCCGAGCACCGCCACCAGGCGAGCCACGGAGAGCGGCTCCGGCGATACAAACAACATCGATTCCAGAATCGCCTTGAGCTCACGCTCCGCAGTTTCTTGTGCGACTCCATTCAAGCTTGACGCGTCCTGTTCGCTGGTCACATCTCTATCCGTATCCTGGAGGAATCTTGCCGGTGCTTCTCCCCCGGTCGCCACGCCCTCTGCAACATCTTGAGACAATTCTTCTGTGATCGGAG
>JACPZN010000359.1 GCA_016195505.1 Nitrospirota bacterium
CCGCGTTCGGCTCGTTCCACGTCATAGTCGGCTGCTTGAAGGAGTTTCAGGATGATATTCTCGACGTCTTCGCCGACATAACCGGCCTCGGTGAGCGTCGTCGCATCAGCGAGGGTGAAGGGCACGTCTAGATATTTGGCAAGGGTCTGGGCCAAGAGGGTCTTTCCTGTGCCCGTCGGACCCACCATGAGGATATTGCCCTTTTGGAGTTCGATGTCGTCGACTTCTTTTTCCTTCGAAGAAATGCGTTTGTAATGGTTATGGACGGCCACGGATAGAATCCGTTTGGCGCGCTCCTGCCCGATGACGTACTGATCCAGGTGGTGTTTGATCTCTGCGGGCTTTTTGAGCTTGGAAGAGATCTCCTCTTTAGCCTCTTCCCAATCCTCGGCGATGATGTCGTTGCAGAGGTTGACGCATTCGTCGCAGATATAGACCGTCGGCCCGGCGATCAGCTTTCGCACCTCCTCGCGGCTCTTCCCGCAGAAAGAACACCGCAAGTGTCGGTCCATTTTTTCCTGCTTGGCCATATGCCCTCCTAATCTTACCTGCCTCTGGCCCCGTCTTTTCCGCCGTCGCCAGACTCCGCCAGCTTGATCAGTTTCGGTGGTCGGGTGATGACCTCGTCAATGAGACCATATCTTTTCGCTTCTTCGCCGGACATGAAGTAATCCCGTTCGGTGTCGTGGGCTATTTTTTCAATCGATTGTCCCGTGTGCTTTGCCATGATCTCGTTGAGGCGTTCACGGATCTTCAGAATTTCCTTGGCGTGAATGTCGATCTCGGTGGCCTGTCCCTGAAAACCACCTAGTGGCTGGTGAATCATGACACGCGCATTGGGTAGTGCAAACCGCTTGCCTTTTGTCCCGGCGGCCAACAACAACGCACCAATGCTGGCGGCCTGGCCAAGGCAAATCGTATTGATCGGCGGTTTCACATACTGCATTGTGTCGTAGATTCCCAACCCTGCCGTGACGCTCCCGCCTGGCGAATTGACATAGAGATTGATGTCTTTTTCGGGATCTTCCGCTTCAAGAAAGAGCAGCTGCGCGATCACGAGGTTGGCAAAAACGTCATCGATCGGGGCTCCAAGAAAAATGATGCGATCTTTGAGGAGCCGTGAATAGATGTCGTAGGCGCGTTCGCCTCGGTTGGTTTGCTCGACTACGATCGGGACCAACATGTTGTCAATTCCTTTCCGCCACGGGCTTCCTGCGCGTCACGACCAAGACAGGCTGAGCACCGTGCTATCCTTGAATCACTGCATGGCGGTAGACGAAATCCAGCGCCTTATCCGCCAAGATCCGCTCGCGCAACTCCTCGATGGAATCCTTGCCACCTGACTGGATCATCTTCACGAGATCGGCGATCGGCACCCTGAGTTCCGTGGCCAATCGATTCACTTCGTTGTTTAGGTCCTCTTGGCTCACCGACAAGCCCTCTTTTTCTGCGATGGCTTCCAGGATCAATCCCACCTTCACGCGGCGATTCGCATCCTCTCGGTGCTCTGCCCGAATTGTTTTGAGTTCCTCCGCTTCACCTGCGGGGCCGAGATCCGTAGCCTTGCCACGCTGCCGAGCCTGGAGTTTCTGCCGGACAATCGCATCAAGTTCTCGCTCCACCAGTGTCTCAGGGAGATCAAAGTGATGGGTGTCAACCAGGCGCTTGAGGATGGTGTCTTTGTACGACTCTTCGATGTCTTTCTTAAGAGCCTTTTCCATTTCGCCGCGCAGCTTGTCCTTAATTTCTTGAAGCGAAGTGTAGGGGCCACAATCCTTCGCGAATTCGTCATCAAGGGCCGGGAGTTTCTTCTGTTTGACCCCGGTGATGACTAGACGGAACTGGACGGTCTTGCCGGCGACGCGGTGGTCCGGATGGCTGACCGGATAGGCCTGGGGAATTTCAACGATGTCTTTTTCCTTCTTGCCGGCCAGATAGGCGTCGATTTCAATTCCAAGCAACGCAGCCTTCGAGCCAACCTTGTAGAGTTGACCTTCTTTCTTTGTGCCTTCGAGAGGTGTGCCGTCCAGGAACCCTTCAAGGTCGACAACTGCATAGTCCCCTTCGGCTAAGGGCGTACCAGCAGGAGCTGCATCCAGTCGAGCCTGCTGCTCTCGCAACACCTCCAAAGCACGGTCCAACTGCTCATCGGCCACGGTGCGCTTATCCGGTTTCAGCGAAATAGGATTCGGCGCCTTATAGTCGCGGAGCTCGATCTTGGGTTTGATTTCTACGGTCGCTGTGAAGGTAAACGAGGAATCCCTCTTGATTTTGACGCGATCCAGGGACGGGATTTCAACCAGCACCGGATTAATCCCCGCCTGTTTGATGGCGCGATCATAAAAATCCGGGACCAGGCTTCGAATGACATCTTCTTCCACCGTTTTCGCGTAGCGTTTTTCTAAAATCGTCAGGGGGGCTTTACCCGGCCGAAATCCAGGAACCCGGACTTGGCGATTCAGTTCGATATAGGCCCGGGAGAATCGCTGCGTCACCTCGTCGGCAGGCACTTCGATTTTCAATGCGCGCTTCATGGGACCCAACTCGGTCACTTCCATTTTCATCGTCATGCAGGTCGAGTCCTTCTACCCGCAGCCAGAGGCTTCCTGGCGGCGATATCGTGGTGTGGTGCGAGAGGGGGGACTTGAACCCCCACGGTTGCCCACGAGATCCTAAGTCTCGCGCGTCTGCCAGTTCCGCCACTCTCGCACAGTGGGGATGTCCGCGGAGCTGTCACTGGGGTGTTCGAGACAGCAAAAACACGCGATGTCGTACAGCTTTTGTACCGTTGGACATGTCCAAGTGTCAACCCATACGACTGGGGTATTCCAAGCCGGAGGTCAACCATTCGTGGAACCTGCTGACCGGCCAGACGCCGTGTTGGATGCGGGAGAGGATTCCCAAGCCGGTGTCGCTCCCCACTACAGTGTCTTGGGATTTCAGGCGGCTCTTTGACGGCCCCGACAACCATGCCAAGCGGTTTCTGTTGGAACACAAGTGTTTGCGCGAGATTGACGTCGGGGCTAGCAGAAGGTCCGTTCACCTTGCCGCTCCCCAGGACGCATGTTAAGATGCCGCTTCTTTGCATCCCCAGACGCGGAGAGGTGCGAGAGTGGACGAATCGACATGCTTGGAAAGCATGCGTCCCGGCAACGGGACCGTGGGTTCGAATCCCACCCTCTCCGCCATTTCTAGAGTACTGAGTGATGAGTGCTGAGGACTGAGTTTCTGAGTGAGCAGAGGGTGGGATTCGAACAGGGGGACCGCGGGGGAAATATCCCCCGCGTGGGGAGCGCACGAGGGGGCTGGCCCCCTCTGTAGGAGCGCGAGGAGTGGCGACGAGCGCGACTTCGAATGCCCACCCTCTCCGCCATACCAAGCTTGCTCGACCCGGAGCCTAAAGATTGAGGCGACCGGATAGAAACCTTGTGTTAGGGGCTGGGCCCTGTGCAACAGAACCCTGTGAACCCCGCCAGGTCCGGAAGGAAGCAACGGTAAGCGGTCAGTTCTGTGTGCCGCAGGATCACCTGGCCCCACTAGATCGGGAGGCTGAAAAAGACCGCCAGCTTCGTTCTCGCATCGCTCAAGGCCTCAACGTACCAACCGCGTACGCCTCGGCTTTTCGCTCGCTGTGGCCTTGCTGAGCGGCCTTTTTGAGCCTCCCGTAGAAAAGATCGCATGGATTATCAAGTCTCCGCCCGCAAATACCGTCCCGGGACATTTGACGATGTGATCGGTCAGCCGCATGTCGTGCACACCTTGATGAACGCGGTTTCGACGAAGCGGATCGCGCATGCTTACCTTTTTTCGGGCACCCGAGGTGTGGGGAAAACGACCGTCGCGCGTATTCTCGCCAAGGCACTGAATTGCGAACAGGGGCCGACGGGTCACCCCTGTAACACTTGTGCAAACTGCCAGGAAATCACGCAGGGAAACTCCGTCGACGTCATTGAAATCGACGGCGCCTCCAACACCAGCGTGGACGATGTGCGCGAGATCCGGGAGAACGTCAAGTTCACGCCATTCCGCGGTCAGTACCGGGTCTATATCATCGACGAAGTGCATATGCTCTCGAACTCAGCGTTCAACGCCTTACTGAAGACCCTCGAAGAACCGCCGGCACATGTGGTCTTCATTTTCGCAACGACGGAGATTCACAAGATTCCTGCGACGATCCTGTCGCGGTGCCAGCATTACAACTTCCGGCGGATTGCACGAGCTGAAATCATTGAGCGGCTTCGTCACGTGGCCGACCAGGATCAACTCACGATCGAGGAGCGCAGTTTCATGGCGCTGGCGCGTGCCAGCGAAGGCAGTATGCGGGATGCCCTGAGCCTGCTTGATCAGGCGATTGCGTTTGGCGGCAAGACAATCAGCCATGCGGATCTCGAAGTTCTGCTGGGAGCAGTGCCTCAAGAATTGGTGCAGGGCGTCATCAAAGCCATTATGGCCCAAGACAGCCCTGCCGCACTGAGGATCCTGGCGAACCTGCTTGACCAGGGGCACGACTTGAGGGCGTTCTGCGCCGAGGTGGTGGAGCATATCCGCAATCTCCTCGTGGCATCTGTCGTTCCGGTGGTGACCGAGTTGCGAGGCCTGATAGAAGCCTCTGAAGAAGACGTGAAACAGCTTGCGATGGATGCCAAAGTCCTGACGCCGGAACAGCTTCAGGAACTGCTGACAATCTTTGCCCAGGCTGAAGATTCGCTGCGACTCAGTGCGCATCCCCGTTTTGTGATGGAAACCGCGGCGGTTCAGGCCACACGACTGTTGCACCAACGAGAGAGCGGCGCGGCCCGCCCCGTTCAGGCAGTATCGGCTCCCTCAAGCCAAAAGCCCACTGTCCGTCCGGAAGCAAGCAAGAGTGCGCCAGCTGCTTCTCCCACACCACCACACCAGGCCGCTCCTGCCGTATCCAAGCCAGTCTCCAACACAACCCCTACTTCGCGGCCAGAAATGCGTGAAGGGCTGACGCCTGAATCGAGCCGACTGTCTGATCAGCCCATGGCCAAAGAGGTGGCGGCCTTCCCGGCCGCAGCAACTGCCCAAGCTGCCGGCGGGCAACCGACGCTGAATTGGGAAGCAATTCGAGAAGAGGTGGCCGCCTCGTTTCCGAACATTGCGCCGTTTCTGGAAGCCGGGAGGTATATAGGAATTGAGGGCGGCCTCGTGACTATCGGGTTTACAAAACAGGTGACCGTGGCCCGGGCCAGGTTGGAGAAAGAGGACAATCTCCTAACACTGGCCAAGTTGTGTGAACAGCAGTCGGGTCATCCGATGCGTGTCCGTATCGTCGAGCTCACCGAGACGGATCCGCCGGGGCTAACCATGGCTCAAATGCGGGCTGCCAAGGAACAGGACCAGCGGCTTGTGCTGTTCGAGCGTGCACGGGCAAATCCCATGGTGAAACGGGCTCTCGAGATCTTCGGTGCCGAGTTGGCTGAGGTCCGCACGGTGGCCCAGAAGGAGGCGAGCGAATGAAGAATCCTTTCGGCAATATGAGCAACATCCTCAAGCAAGCCCAGGCCATGCAGGAACAAATGGCCAAGATTCAGGAGCAAGCGGCATCAAAGACAGTCAGCGGGACGGCCGGTGGCGGGATCGTCACAGTGACGGCGAACGGCGCCATGCAGCTTGTGAGCGTGGCGATCGATCCCGAGGTCGTCAAGAGCGGCGATGTCGATATGCTACAGGATCTGGTGGTGGCCGCGACGAATCAAGCCCTGCGGAAAGCCAAGGAATTGATGGAAGGCGAGATGAAGGCTCTGACCGGCGGGATGAAGATCCCGGGCCTCTTCTAACGATGGCGGTTGACCAACAAGGCTTGCTGGCGAGACTGATCAAGGAACTAGTTCGTCTCCCCGGAGTCGGTCAAAAGAGCGCGCAACGGCTGGCCTTTCACCTCATGAAGGCTGAGCGCGAGGACGCCTTGCGTTTGGCGGATGCGATTCGGGCGGTGAAGGACGGGCTGGCTTTCTGCCGGCAATGCCGCAATATCGCCGAGGGGGATCTGTGCGAATTTTGCCTCGACCCCAAGCGAGATCGCACAAAGATTCTGGTCGTCGAGGAGCCGAGCACGCTCTATGCTGTGGAGCGAGCAGGCGCGTACCGTGGGCTC
>JACPZN010000368.1 GCA_016195505.1 Nitrospirota bacterium
GCATGCTGAGATCAGGATGCTCGCTCGCCGGCGTGGCATCAACGACAATAATCAGACATCCGTTGGGAAACAGACGATCGAGCGAGGTGCCCAAAATGTTCCGATTCACGTATTCGAGGATGGCCTGAACGCCAAGATTATCGATGGGACCGCCGTCATAAAGATGAAGGTACTGCGGCGGTTCCACGTACCCTTGCAGGGTCACGTCCTGGAAAGCACCGGGAAACGCGGATGACGCATTCACGGCATTGGCCACATGATAGGTGGCGAGCACAGAATGGAGCGCTGCGAAGCGTTCGTCCGTGAAGGTGAAGCGGGTATGATCGTTATGGATGGTGGAATTCAATAGAATTTTGGGATGCGGTCGAAGGTCTGCAAAGGTGGCCTTGTGGTAGAGGCGGTTGTTGAAGACCTGCACCATAATATCCGAGCGGGTGAAGTCGGACAGCCAATAGCGAAAGATGTTCTGAGGCAGAAACCACCGGCGAATCCAACTGCTCTGAAAATCGTAGCCCAACGCCTGGCGAACCTCCGGCTCCGTAAATGCCCCGGCCTTGTCCCCGAGTCCGTAGTACACGGTCGGCAGTGTCCCACCGGACACACCTGAAATCACATCGACTTGTTCAAGCAGACCCCGCCGTTGCAGTTCCAGCATCGTGGCGGCGCCGAAGTTGGCCGCTCGACTCCCGCCGCCGGAGATGGCGAGTGCGACAAACCGACCATCCTTCCGTTCAAGATCGGTCAAGTTCCATGAGCCGGCTGTGTTCGGTATCGGCGTGCCGACGGGCCACGGCTGATTCCATCCCGGTCGCCAGTGGCCCGGAAGAATCTGGCACCCTCCGATCACCACCAGCAGGCACACAACCCATATGTCGGTGCGGAGTCGGGCTATCTGACGACCGAGAGCCGAGTTGTGCTGAAGGACATCGTTTGCCATCACGTGGCTGATTGTAAGAGCGCGGGCGAAGACGCGCAATAGAGATTGCATGGGGAAGCAAGTGAGGAAATATCTGTATTTCGATGTCCTCAGTTACCGGATTCGGCTGCTGTGCTCTTCTTCGCGGGCGCCGTCCACCAGGGCACCCTGCACTCGTTTTTCTAAAGGGCCCGATCAGGTCTTGCACTCATACAACCATCAAGAAAACGCAGACTTCTATGTTTGCTCCGTCCGAGCCAACCGAAGAAAGCCTTCGTTATTAGTTAACTGTTGCCGCCGAAGCTTACCTCTTTCCCCTCGAGAAATCATCAGCCTCTTAGGGAAGTGATGCGTGATGGGTGATGAGTTATATGAGAGCGGAACAAGCGGGACGGGCGGGACTGGGGTCGATCAGGCCAGGAGTATTCACCCGTTGCTTCGACCCTTGGAAAGGAGTAGTTTTTCTCACATCCGCAATCCACAAGGAGGCTCCCATGACCCCATTCCGACTCCTCTCGTTGACCTTGATGCTGCTGCTCTCATGCACGGCTCCGGCGTCGGCGGAACTTCTTGCCCTCCTCAACTATGAGAGTAAGCCCGACCAGCCGATGCGACGAGAAGGGATCGCGATCATGGACATCGATCCCGAGTCTGCGGACTTCGGGAAGATCCTGATGGAGATTCCGCTTCCGCCCGACCTCGTCGCGCACCACATCTTCTTCAACCGCGATCGGACGAAAGCCTACATCACGGCCTTAGGGAAAAGCCTCCTGCACGTCGTGGATCTCACCCGCTTCCCCTATCGCCTCCAAGCCATTGCGGTGCCTGACTGCCAAGTCTCGGAGGATTTGGTGGTGTCGGAGGATAACCGGACCTGGTACCTCACCTGTATGGGTTCGAGCAATGTGATTATGGGCGACGCAGTCACCGATAAGCCGATCAAAACGGTCAGCGCGCCAGGACCGGCCGACGCCTTTATCTCCCATCCGCACGGGATTGCGATTCACAACGGCATTGACCGGGTCCTCATCACCAGCACCATCAAGCCGGATGATATGGCGGAGGCGGGTGAGACGGTCACGGTGTTGGAGGCCAGTACCGGGAAGGTGCTGTCGACGCACAAAGTTTCGTCGAAACCGTCCCCCGCCAAAGCCGCCCCCGTCGAAATCATGTTTGCCCCGAAGGCGGATCCGCCGGTGGTGCACATTACCAATATGTTCGAAGCGACGCTGTGGGCCGGGATCTGGGATCCGACGGCCCAGTCGTTTTCCTTCAATCAGGTCGATGACTTCGGCCCGAGGGAACAAGGGATGCCGCTGGAAATGCTCTATAACGCGAAGGGGGACCGGTTGTACGTCACCACGGCCAAGCCGGGGTTTGTCAATCTGTATGACAATACCGATCCGCGACAGCCGAAGTTTCTTCAAGCCATTCCGGCCGCTCCAGGCGCCCACCATACGGTCCTGTCGCCCGATGAACGGTATCTGTTCGTCCAAAATAGCCTGCTCAATCTGGAAGGCATGAGCGATGGGTCCATCACGGTGATCGACTTGGCGAAGGGCGGGAAGGTGCTGGGGAGTATTGAGACGTTGAAACAACAGGGGTTCAACCCCAACTGCATCATGCTGCTGCCGAATCATTTTCAGCGGGGCGGCTTGCGTGCGAGCGCCCGCTAGAGAGTCTGGCGAGACTCGCGAGACGGGCGAGAGGAGCGCGACGGAGTTGGGTCTTGCGTTGCTCGCGGGCTTTACCGTCCTCCTGCTAGGA
>JACPZN010000369.1 GCA_016195505.1 Nitrospirota bacterium
GATCCTGCCGATACCTAATGCCCAATGTTGAATGGTTCATGCTGAATTGTTCGGTCCCCCGTTCATTGGCCATCAATTTGCTTCCGTTTTAGCACGTCTTAATCCCACATCATCTCTTGCCGTTCCCACAGCGACTGATCTGCAAAGTATTGGCCATCACAATCTCAGGATTCCGACGCTTCGGCAGGCAGTCTCGATCCAGGTTCTCTGACGGCGGAAGTGCATTATAGCGGTGGACTGAAGAAAAGTGGAGAGCACGGTTTACGGTCTACAAACCCCTATTGTATGATACGGCCCGCTCTCTGATGCTGAAACGGTCTGTCACTTAGGAGCACAAGTTATGGCTGCGAACCCTGGTTTCCCATTGGTTCTGGATGTGAAGGGCTGGTCGGTACTGGTAATCGGCGGAGACGAGGAGGCGGCAGAAAAAACTCAACGCCTGCTTGAGTCAGGCGCACGCGTCACCGTCATCAGCCCGACATTGAATGAAGCGCTGCGGCATCTGGCGGCGTCGGCGAAAGTGATCCATCGCGGCCGGAATTTTCGGGAAACAGATCTTGAACATGCGATTCTGATCCTGAATACGATCAGGGGCGACCGCGACTTTGCCAAGATGCTGGTGGCCAAAGCCAGGGAAAAGGGCGTGCTCCTCTGGTCGGTGGACTATCCGGAGGCCAGCAGCGTCACGATGCCGGCGGTGGTGGCATCGGGCCATGCGCGAGTGGCGGTCAGCACGAGCGGGGTAGCACCGGCCCTCTCCGGCTTCATGAAGGAAGATCTGGAGCGAATCCTCGATGCCGAATTCGCGGCCTTTGTCGAGTGGCTTGGAGAACTGCGAGATCAAGCGAAAGCGAATGAGCCGGATGCCGAAAAACGCCGGGCCCTTCTGCGTGAAGCGTTGGACGGATTCCGACTCTTAGGCAAGATCCAATACCCCAAAGTCTGGTTGGATGAACGGGGTAAGCGGAACGTGCCAGCAGCGGCGACGAAGTCTCAGAGCTGACGGCTGATTGCTGGCGGTGCAATCGCGGCGAAGGAGAAGCTCGAACATGGTTTTACTGGAATTCAGCATGTCCCCGCTCGGCAAAGGCGAGAGTGTGGGAAAATACGTGGCCCGCTCACTCGACATCATTGATAAAAGCGGAGTGCCCTATCGGCTGAATCCGATGGGGACGGTTTTGGAAGGGGAATGGGACGACGTATTCGGTGTGGTGAAGAAATGTTACGAACGGATGAAGAAGGACTGTAATCGTGTTTCCTGCACGATCAAAATCGATTACCGAAAAGGCCATTCCGGGCGCTTGCAGAGCAAGGTGGCGAGCGTCGAGAAGAAACTCAAGCGGTCAATCAAGCAATAGGACTCCGGAGGTCTCTTAGACAGCACCTTCCCACTCGCACGGGTCTTGTTCTCCCCACGATTAGGCAACATTCTTCCCTAGCTTTCCCAGCAGGTTCTCCACTCATCTCCACCTTGACGCGACCGGTCAGAACCAACTCCACAGATATTCGTATTGAAAAGTAATAGGTGTCCTCCGTATAATCGGGCCCCCCGCTATGCGGTGCTGGTTTCAGGTGGCCGTATGTCGTGTTGTCGCATCCCCCATCGTCGGCAAGATCGCTCATTAGGCTCATACTCTCGAACTGCTGCTGTGCCGAGCACTGGTGTGTCATCGACTGAAATTGGAGGAAGGGCGAAAGCGCCTTCGGTAGAGTTGCCGTCGAGGCGAGTGACGCAATGACCAGCAGCATATTGGAAAGTGTTGAGCCGAAGACACTGTCGAGAGTGGAACTCTTGCCCAAGGACCGCACGATCCTTGAACGGGAGGTGATGGAGTTCCGGCCATTCGGCTTGGACGAACAGGGACACACGATCAGAGATTCGAGCGGGATGAGTATCCGAGCCGTTGTTCTCTACCTCGAGAGGTCACTGTCTCGCGAGAGCGGAGCCTCAGCTGGGAGTCAGGCGGTGGAGGATCTCTGTCGAGTGTTGAACGGCCGCATTAAAAATCCGGTCTATCACGTGACTCCTGAGTTTTTGAAAAATCCATGGAACAGCTACTCGTACGAGTTCACGGCCTATCTGTATGAGTTCTGCGAACGCATTTCAGGCGACCCGCGCTTTACCTTTCATGGAGGAATGGAAAAGGTCTCTCCCATCATGCAGGCCTTGGCGCGGCCGTTCTCGCTCTCACAGATCTACGGGATGTTTCCGTACTTCGGCAATAAGTTTGCGTCCGGCTCTATTGAATGCCGTGTGATCGAAGTGACCTCAAGTTCCGCCACGGTCGCCATACGGTTCTCCGACCGCACCCTTCGTCAGTTCGGGCCCTATCGGAGACGGTGTGCGCATCTCGTCTGTCAGTCTGCTCAGGGCATCGTGGTGGCGATGCCTACTCGTGTGCATGGTGTTCCGCCGGCTGTTTTGACCGAAATCTCGTGTATTGCGAATGACGATGACTGGTGCCAGTGGGCCATTCGATGGCAGGAGGAAAAAGGGCGTCGATTAGGACGCAAGGTTTGGCACATGGTTGCTGGTCATGAAGCGGTGTCGTCGCCGATGACGCCTGCGACGTCACGCCCGCTTGGCGACGTGGCGATCAGCGGGATCGATAGTGACCAGGGAAAGCGAACATCGTTGACTCAGCACGTGGAGCGTCAGGCCCACGCCCGTCAGCACATGGCGTGGTCGCTATGGGGAGGACTGCTGGGTATGGCGCTCGCAGCTGGAGTCCGTGCCCTCAATCCAGCCGTCAGCCTCGGTGAAGTGATTTTGGTCGGTCTTTGTCCCGTCTTGCTCGCAGCAGTCGTGATCAATCGCCGGCTTCGTCAAGAGAGCCAGCAGCGCGAGGTGTTAATCCAGGAGCAGATTACGTTCGTGGAGTCGCGCCATGAAGAGTTGCGCGAGGCGTATTTGGAGCAGGAGCAGATGCGGGTGGAATTGCGCCGGAAAGTGGCCCAGCTCACGGCGCTCCATCGAGCCGGACTCCTCTTCAGTTCGACGTTCGACCGCGATACATTGCTTCAACACGTGTTGGAAGCGCTTACGCATGAACTCCAGTACGACCGTGCCATGGTGTCCCTGTTTGATCCGGCGCGAAGCGTTATCGAACATCTTCGTGTCATCGGGGTCTCACCGGAGGTGCAAGCCTTTGCCCAATCCTGTCAAATTCCTGTCACCGATCGCGAGAGCCCTGAAGGGGTGGTCGTTCTCCAAGGCCGCCCGCTCCTGATTGAAGACATCCTATCAGTGCGGCACAACCTCCACCCGTTGAATCAGCAACTCGCGGCGATGAGCCGGACCAAGGCGTTGATCGTCGTTCCCATCAAGACCAAGGATCGCATTTGGGGCACATTGACCGTCGATCGGACTCACGAGCAAAGCCTCACCGAAGATGATATGGAGCTCATGACCACGGTCGCCAACCAGGTCGCGATCGCACTCGATAATGCGTCGGCCTATCAGCAAATTGAAGAGTGGAATGTCGGGTTGGAGCTTAAAGTTCGGGAGCGTACGGAAGCGCTTGAACGGGCTGATCGCCTCCGAGCCCAGTTTCTCTCGCATGTGTCGCACGAACTGAGGACGCCGCTGACCTCGATCAAGGGCTTTATCCAGAACCTGCTGGATGGGCTGACCGGACCGCTGAACGAGAAGCAACAGCGCTATCTGTCACGCATGCTGGATAACTCCGACCGGCTGGTGCGCATGATTGAAGATCTGCTTGATCGAACCCGTATCGAGACCGGCCGCTTGGAAGTGCATCTGGCAGATGTAGAACTGGAGCCATGTGTGGCCGATGCAGTCGAGCAGCTCCGGCCATTGGCTCATGCGAAACAGCAACAGTTGGATATCCGTTATCCGGGCACGAACGTGGTGGTTTGGGCCGACCGCGATCGTCTGATCCAGGCGGTAGTGAACCTCGTGCAGAATGCCA
>JACPZN010000370.1 GCA_016195505.1 Nitrospirota bacterium
ATCCCCACCGCCTTGGTTGGTTTCTCACGGCCCGCGGCGTGACGAACGAGGCCTACTACGCCCATCAAAAAGTAGCCCGCTTTCTCGGCACCAACCATATCGACACGAGCGCGCGCATCTGTCACGCGCCGAGCACGGCGGCGCTCAAGGAAACAGTCGGCTGCTCGGCCACCACTTGTTCTTACCAGGATTGGATCGGGGCCGATCTCTTGGTTTTTGTGGGCGCCAACACCGCCAACAATCAGCCGGTGACGTTGAAATACCTCTACTATGCGAAGAAAGCCGGCACCAAAATTTTCATGGTGAATCCCTTCGCCGAACCAGGCATGGAGCGTTATTGGATTCCCTCGGTGGCAGAGAGCGCCTTGTTCGGCACGAAGCTGGCCGACGATTTCTTTCAGATCCATGTTGGTGGCGATATTCCATTCTGTTACGGCGTGCTCAAGCATCTCATCGAGCAGGGCTGGCTGGATCGCGATTTCATCGCCGCCCGGACCGTCGGCTGGGACGATCTTGAATCGAAAGTGCGCACGATGACTTGGGAGAGTATGGAACGAGGCGCGGGCCTGACTCGCTTCGACATGTACCGCTTCGCGCAGACTTTCGGGAAGGCCCGTCACGCCATCATCGTGTGGAGCATGGGTGTGACCCAACATCGCTATGGAACCGATAACGTGAAGGCGATCGTGAACCTTCAACTCGCCCGCGGCAACGTGGGTCGGCCGCACACAGGCCTCATGCCGATCCGAGGACACAGCGGAGTGCAGGGCGGCGCCGAGATGGGCGCAATGCCGGGCGCCTATTCAATGGATTATCCGGTTAGCGGCCAGAACGCGGCCCTGTTCGCTGCGCCGGAATTCTGGGGCTTTCAGCCTCCTTCGTGGAAGGGCCTGGGCGCGGCGCACATGATCCTGGCAGCAGAACGAGGCGAGATCGACATCCTTTGGCAAAGTGGAGGCAATTTCCTGGAGACGCTGCCCGAGCCGGACCGCGTGCGCCGGGCATTCGGCAACATCGGCCTCCGCGTGCATCAGGACATCGTCGTAAGTTCTACCATGCTGGAAGATCCGGCGGACCTCGTGGTGTTGCTCCCCTCGCGAACGCGCTATGAGCAACGTGGTGGTGGTACCGAGACGAGCACGGAACGGCGGATCATCTATAGTCCGGAAATACCGGGTCCCCGTCCCGGCGAAGCCAGAGACGAGTGGGAAATTCCGGTCTTGGTTGCACGTCGGCTTGATCCGGAGCGGGCCGCGAAGATTTTTCCCTGGCGCGACACCGGCGACATCAGACGAGAGATCGAACGAGTCTGCCCAACGTACAAAGGAATCGCCGCCCTACACAAGAAGGGGGATCAGGTTCAGTACGGGGGGTCTCGCCTGCTGGCAGATCGGTTTGGAACGCCGGATGGTAAAGGCCGGTTCACGCCGATCGATCTGCCGGAGGAGACGACTCCAGCCGGTCGATTCTTCCTCAGCACCCGACGTGGCAAGCAGTTCAATAGCATGGTCGGCGCCGAGGTGGACCCGCTCATTGGCGCCGACCGCGACGCCGTGCTGATAGCGGCTGAGGATGCAGCCCGCCTGAAGCTTGATGCGGGAGATTCCGTCATCTTGCGCAACGAACTCGGCGAGTATCGTGGACGAATCGTCGTTGATCGCGTGAAACCGGGATCTGTGCAGGTGTACTGGCCGGAAGCCAATGCCGTCATTCCGGCCGGGCGCCTCGATCCCTGTGGCATACCCGATTACAATGCAACGGTTGAGATCATTTCGGCTTGCGGCTAAGCAGAATGCCTACACAACCCGCGCGCACTCAGAAGCGCATCGCTGGTTCAACGAGAAGACCCCGAATGGTGGCCATCCCCGTACGCCCCGTGGAGGTCACGGGAGTGACCGAATGGCAGGAAGGCAAGGTCTCCCGGTTCGAGGATTACCTGGTCGGAGAGGAACCGCTCGAGATTCGCATCGGCACCAGCCCAATCAGCGTCACAATGCGCACGCCCGGACATGATCTTGAATTGGCCTCTGGATTCCTGCTGACGGAAGGCGTGATCAAGGGTGCCGAACAGATTGCCGGCCTCCGCCAGGTTGTCACGCGCGGAAATAAGCGCAACGTTGTCCGTGTGGACCTGGTTCGTGGCGTCGCGATCAAGCCGGCCCTGCTGCGACGGAATTTTTTGACGTCGTCGAGCTGTGGTCTTTGTGGAAAAGCCTCCATCGACGCGGTGCGGGTGCGCGGCATCGTCCGGCCCACTCCGGACCTGCACGTCTCTCCGGAGATCTTGTGCAATCTGCCTGAAGCTCTGCGGTCACCCCAGGCCCTATTCGGCCGAACCGGCGGACTTCATGCCGCCGGCTTATTCGATACGACAGGCAGACTGATTGCCCTGCGGGAAGATGTGGGACGTCACAACGCCGTGGATAAGCTGATCGGCTGGGCTCTGCTGGAGAAACGCCTCCCGCTCAACGAATCAATATTGCTCGTGAGCGGCCGTGGGAGTTTTGAAATCGTTCAGAAGGCCTTGGTTGCTGGCATTCCTATCGTGACCTGTGTCTCAGCACCATCAAGCCTCGCCGTCCAGCTCGCCTGGGAATTCAATCTGACGCTCGTCGGCTTCCTCCGCGGCAAACGATTCGTCGTATATACCGGAGAAGACCGGGTGCCGATGGCCACGTAAATCGACCTCATGGCTGTCAATGGTATCCTTCATTTCCACTGACACTTATAAGTAAATTCTAAAGCTTCACGAGAGATATTCACACCCCCTAAAATCTAATTTTTTGGGTAACCGAGCGAGCACCAGACTTTGACGGCCACCCCTTCTACTGGATTGGTAAGTCGCCACGGCAGATATCGCGCCACTGGCAGGATCATCGGCAGCAAATTGAAGAATGTCGCGGCACTTTCATTAAAGAGATCTACTGGCCGTGGACTGTTCGCACAAAACTGTCGCTAGCGGATCCCACGACCATTTCCCTAAACCATAGATCGCCCCAGGGGGCCCGCTTCGCTCTTCACTAACACCTCCTCCGATGTTTTTCGATCGCTCGCTAATACACTCATTTGGCGCCGTTACTTCTGAGGTTTATGTTGTTTTGCACATCACAGGAGAGTATTGTCTCACTAACGCGGTACCACCTTCTTCGTAAGCGGCGAAAATGTCATGCGGAGGATATCGTTTTTGGGGCTACTCTAGGAATCGTTGCTCTCACTGATGTCGCCTCAAGCAGGCCGACTCAGCAAATCGGGAGGATTCTTATGTATCAGCGTCGCTGCGCTCGTTATCCCGTCCACTTTCGAAGCGCGCTGTCTGCACCGGAAATTCCAGAAGGCACCGGGACAGCTACGGACCTGTCCATCCGCGGCTGCCGTGTCCAAAGCTTCATCCCTGTCATTGTCGGCCTACGTATCAAACTGTCGATCGACATCCCAGAACCGAAGACGGTCATCGAGGTCGACCAGGCCGTCGTCCGGTGGGTCGCCGGACAGGAATTCGGACTCGAATTTGCCTCCATATCTTCTGAACAGTTTGAGCGGCTCACAAAAACCATTCAACAACTCCCGCCTCTTCCGACTCGAAGCTGACGGTCTGAAAGATGATGAGCAATCGACGAATGGATATGTCGGGTGACTTGCTATGAAGGAAACTCGAAATGCTCCTCGAATTCGATTAGGCTGTCGGCTGTTTTTTTCTAATGAGAATCATTATGAAGGAGAAGCCAACATCGTCGATCTCTCCAAGTCGGGGTGCGCGGCGGAATCCGAGACTTCGGTGGAGGTTGGAATGATTCTTGAGCTGTCGATTTTTCTACCGGACTACGATTGGCGGCTCCACATTGACCACGCCATTGTCCGGTGGGTCCACGGGCAGACGTTCGGTCTGGAGTTTCAGAACTTGCGGCCAGTCCAACGAGAGCGACTGCGTCGTCTGGTGGAGAAGTTCAAAGCGCCGTAAGCGGCTCATCAGGTCTCGCACACTAGTTCGTCCGGACTAGCGACGTCGAGACAAGATTGATGATCTAATGCGGCATGGGATCATCACGCATCGAGAACCATCGAAAGCCGACATCCCCCGATGAAACGTTTGTGATCGATCCTCAGATAAGGGACGTCCTATGTCTAGAATGCAACGAACCCTGCTACCGTTCATCTCGGCATGGGTGGCAAGATCGTCTGAGGAGTTGGTTTGGCTGGTACCCATGGCGCTGCCAGAACTGTCGAGCGAGACAGTACGTGCGCCGAAGGAACTGATACCGTACCGGTAAATATGAGCTATTGGTTCGAAATCACTATCTCCCACAGCTTCGTATAAACCGCACCGGTCGGCCGCAGTTCGCTTTTCATCAGAACGACCGATCCCACCACCATCAATCCCAATAAGAGAGGAGAGAGCGGACGGTCCATCACGCCGTTCTTGGCCAGCGCCTGTCCCACCGAGGGTCCCCCTTCCTTGATTCGCGCAACCGTCAGATGCGGGCTCAAGGGCCTGCCTTCCGGCGCAAAGCCGAATGACTGACAGCAGCCTTCCACCGCTTGATGAAGCTCAGCCAGCCGCTTTGCATCTTCGCCTTTCTCCCACAGTTCAGATGGGCCTACCCACAACACTCGTGGTTGTTGCGGATGTGGGAACGCCCCGAGTCGTTGCATTGGAATCTGAATAATTGGATGAGATTTTATGAGAGTTGAGAGGGCTTCACGCAGAGGATCGACATGCTGTTCGTCGATGTCGCCGAGAAACTTGACGGTGAGATGGATGGAGTTTGGCTGCACCCAGGAGATGCGAACGCCTTTGGAGATTTCACGGGAGAGTCGTTGTTTAAGGTCTCGTTGAACCTGCGCGATGTGCGCTCGAAGATCCTCGCTCAACTCGACGGCAAGGAAGGCTCGGATCATGTGCCGCCTTTGCCGATCAACCAACGACGCAAGAGATCCAGCACCGCCTGAGAAGAGCGCTGTTTAATCACAGAGCGGTCTCCGTGGAAACGGAACTCTTTCGACACGGCATCGCCAGGTCCGGCATCGAGCCCGACATACACCAGGCCGACGGGTTTTGCGTTGGTTGCGCCGCCTGGTCCGGCAATGCCGGTCACGCTCAGTCCCACCGACACGCCCGCTCGTTCGCGGATGCCCCTAGCCATCGCCGCAGCGACCTCCTGGCTGACCGCTCCGTGCTTGGTGATGAGTTCAGCCGGCACGCCCAACATGTCCGTCTTTGCCCGATTGCTGTAGCAGATGGCCCCGCGATCTACATAGGCCGATGATCCCGGCACCTGCGTGAGACGATGCCCGATTAATCCACCCGTGCAGGATTCAGCGATTGCAACCGTGAGTCCCTGCTTCGTCAGCAATCGACCGACCACCTCTTCCATGGTGTCGCGTCCTTCGGCAAAGAGCCACTCGCGCAGTCGCGTGCGGACTCCTTCCGCCAGGGTCGTGAGGACCGCTTCACCGACTGGGCGATGCGCTTGGGTCGTGAGTGAGACAAGCACTCCCATCGGCGAGGCAAGAAGCCCAAGATCGACCGGCGCGTGCCTGGGAATCAGCCCTTGCAGCTTGGCATCCACATCGGCCTCCGGCAGTCCCCACGTATGGAAGGCCATTCTCACGATCGGGTTCTGGCGAGCATTATTCGATTCGAGCTGAGCCGCCAAGAGCGGGGTCACTGTTGTCTGCATTATCGCTTCCATTTCGCGCGGAACGCCTGGAAGCGAGATCAGGGTGGCTCCCTTCCACAACAGTGAAAAGCCCGGCGCAGACCCGACCGGATTGGGCAACACTGCTGCCCCGGATGGAATCAGCGCTTGTCGAAGCTGCCCCCGGTTCGGTACCCGTCCCCACTGAGCCAGCCTAGCCGTCATGCCGTCCAACGCTTCTTTGCGGCGACGCAGTCGCCGGCCGGTTGCTTCGGCGACAGCTTCCCTCGTGCAGTCATCGATGGTCGGTCCAAGCCCGCCGGTCAGCACGACGACACTGGCCCGCTGCACGGCCGTCTCGAGCACCTTCACGATGTCGGACCGATCATCGCCGACGATTGATTTGAACCGGACTTCAATGCCGAGCCTGCCGAGCGCCTCGGTGAGGAAGAGGGAATTGCTGTCGGATCGGCCTCCTACCAAGAGTTCTGAGCCGATCGCGATCGTTTCCGCAATAGAGGATCGATCTGAATGGGCACGACGTGGCATGTCGGAACGAGAGTACCTAGCAGACCGTTGAAAATCCAGTCTCATCCATGGAAACAGGGAAGGCACGGGTCACGGATGGAGGCGGAATGACCCACAGGGTGTTCAAAAAGACCGCCGTTCTTACCCACCCAGCCCCGGCGGGCGGGTGAAAAGAGCGACTTTTCAACACCCTGCTATTTGATCTGCGCAAAGTCGAGCAGGAAACTGACCTCCCCGCCGTTCGCCGGAAACACCGTGATGGCCGTCTTGGCCATCGGATCGAAGTCAGCGTAGTTGAATGACGCCACCACCTTGGCCTTGAACCGGGGACTATCCGGCCAGGCGGCGCTGCGATTTGCCTGCCCATCGAACCGCATCGTGACGGGCTTGATCGTCTTCCCGCCCTGATCGAGCACCATATAACTATCCACGGCAAACGACGGAACGTTCCCAAAAATGATAGTACTGATCAGCATCGTCGGTGCCTCAAGGACCTGGGCGATATCGGCTGGGCTCGGTTCAAGACCGCGCAAGGCCATGTGCGTCGCCATGACCGACAGGCTGCCGAGTTTCGTCACGAGAAACCCACGAGGATGCATGTCGTCCGTACCCCCAAACCGAACATGGAAGATATCTGGGGGATTGTGTTGCTGCGCCGCTTCATTACCTCGATCGAGTGCGGCACGGATTTGCTCTGCTGTCGGTTGAGCGTCGATGGCAGCCGACGGTAAGATCATCCAGGGAGCTGAGGCGACAGTAACGAACACAGAAACCATGACCCGCAGACTATTCATGCGATTGCCAGTAACAGAACGTCGGCAACCTGTCAACGAGCGAGTTTGCGCTTCCACTTCACTTTCCGTTGACAAGACAAAACACGAAGTGCTAGAGACTTCAGATCTGGCTATACCCATAGCGAGCCGAAACCTGGAGGAGTCTATGTCAGCCCCTGACCAGCCGTCGCCCCCGCGGCGCCAGTATGTGAACTTTGTGTTTTATAAGGTGGACCCGGCCTGGCGGCGGCTGCCGGAAGCGGCGCGCACCCAAGGCAAGCAGGAGTTTCTGCGGGCCGTGGAGGACTACACGGGCAAAGTCCTCGTCG
>JACPZN010000367.1 GCA_016195505.1 Nitrospirota bacterium
GACAGTCAGTGCTGGTCACTTCCCCTTCGGCAGAATCCCCTTCCGCTCCAACTCCTGAAGATGGGCTTCGGTCAAATCAAACAATAGCTGTTTGACGGTCTTCCTCTGAATCGCTGCCGCCACCTTCATGCGGTGCATCAGCTCGCGGGGTACGTCTTTGACGATCCAGGTGCCTGTGGGATGGACTTTCTCTTTGCCAGCCATTGTGAGGCGGAGGGTAGCACTGCCCCTCGAAGGGAATCAACTATCACTTGACATATATCTACATCTTCAGATATATGTATATCTCATATGGAGGTGTGCGATGAAAAAGACCAAGGTGCTCGTGAGCATGCCGGAATCCCTGAAGGCCAAGTTGGACGCGCTACGGGTACAGGGCTACACGGCCAGTGGCTTTATCCGGGCGGTCTTAGAGCGTGAGCTGAAACAGACCACCTCCGGGCAGAAAGGACGGTGAACCATGGCACGTTCAACACGCGGTCTCTATAAACGCGGCGAACTCTGGTGGATGACGTACCGAGATGCGATCAGCACGCAACGCTTTGAGTCCTGTAAGACGGCCAATAAGAAAGAGGCCGAGCAACGCTTGATCGTCCGCCGTAAGGAGGCCCAAGAGGGCCTGGTTCCCGCAGCGCCCATCAAACCGCTCGCCTTAGAGGATCTGCAAGAGCGCTATCTCTCCTTTGTGGGGCATCAACGAGGCGTGGCGACCAAGCACATTCACTTTGCCCATTTCAAACGGGTGTGGGGCAACCCTCCGATTCATGCCCTCACGGTGGAAGTCCTGGACCAGTACCGAGGGCATCGGCGAGGGGAGGGGGTGGGAGCTGCCACGATCAACCGAGAAATGGCCACGCTGAAACATGCGTTGAGCAAGGCGGTGGAGTGGAAGCTCTTACGGAAGACGGCACGGGAAGAATTGAAGGCGATTAAGAAGTATCAAGAGCCGGATGGCCGGTTGCGGTATCTGTCTGGGGAAGCCGAAGCGGAGCGGTTGCTCCAAGCCTGTGATGCATCACTCCGCCCTATCGTCTTGACGGCACTCCATACCGGCATGCGGAAAGGGGAGCTGCTTGGGCTCACATGGGACTGTGTTGATATGACGCATGGATTCATCCGCTTGAAGCAAACCAAGAACGGGAAGGCACGAGCGTTGCCGCTCAATGAAACCCTCTGGAGTCTGTTCAGCGGGCTACGCACCAGGCAGGATGTGCCATGGGTGTTTCACGATGCAGCAGGCCATCGGTGGAATGACATACGACACCCCTTTGACGGGGCCTCTGAGGGCGCTGGCTTGACTGATTTCCACTTCCACGACCTCCGCCATACCTTCGCCTCCTGGCTGATTATGCGGGGGGTACCATTGGCGACGGTAAGCAGCCTCCTGGGACATACATCTCCGACCATGACCCTCCGCTATGCCCACCTTTCCCCCAAACATCTCACCTCAGCGGTGAGGGTGTTGGACCCCCATTCGAACCGCTCACTTGACAGTTACTTAACAATCCAGCCCAAACAAAGACACGAAGAGGTGTTAGCCGGTGTTAAGAATGAAGGGCCAGAAACGCAGAAACCCCTTGATAGGAGCGGTGAAACTGGGGTGGTGCCGAAGCCGGGATTTGAACACGGACACCCGTGAGGGCGCTAGACCCTGAATCTAGTGCGTCTGCCAGTTCCGCCACTTCGGCTTATCAGTCTGCTGAAAATGCCTTCCGTCGTCGTTCTCACATCGCTCAGCTCCTCATCGTACCAGCAAAGAGTACTCCTCGGAACTTCGCTCGCTGCGGCCTAGACGGAAGCCATTTTGAGCGGCCCCAAAAACTCGGGGCGGGCCGATGTGAGGACAGGGGTCGGATTATCCTGAATTCTCGTGAGCTCCGTCAAGCAAACAGGGACACAATCTTTGAAACTAGCGAGCCGCCCGGACCGCCATATTGATTAACGCCCAAAATCCCGCCGATGCGATGTCATGCTGATCACCGCTCACGATGATCCGCTCTCGCGCCAATCCGGCTGCAGCCAGCAGCGAGGCAGCGGCAATGCGCGGGGCTTCGTCTGCGATCAGAACATCGAATCGTACTCGGCTAAAGAGGGGATCACTCGCGACTCGGGTCGGCGTCGCCGCCACCAACCGACGGTTTTGTATGAAAGCTTGCCGGTTCGTAGCTTCTTCGGCAGCCAACAACTCGCGTATCTTCTTGGTCCCTCCCAGTTTAGCGATGTCCTCTTTCAGCTCGTCAAACTCCGCACGCACCTCTCGTGAAACAGACGCTTCCGGAACAAGTTCACGAATGCGAACCTTGGCAATATCGAGTTCTTTGTCCAGTTCGTCGATCTGACTCTGATAGAGCACACGGTACTGCCGGAGGGATTCCACATTTTTTCCGACCGCCTGCATCCCCAGACGCTGTAACAGTGGAAGGGTCTCGAACTCCTTGAGGGTGGTCAAGACATCGGCCATCTTCGTTTGTAGATCTCTCAGTTGAGTCACGAGACGCCACTCGAGTAAGCGTACTTCGTCCAGATCCTTCTGCTTTCCCGCTTTCTGAGCGAGAAAAGGCGCGAGCTCTCGGAACCGTTCGTACTTGCGTCGCAGCGAGGCCTTCTCCGCTAGAGCCTTCGCATAAAATTGATGCATTTGTGCTTCGAACCCCAGCTCACGAAGATCGATGCCGCTACTTTGCGAGGTGATCGGCATCTCATACCGACTGACCCACATCTTGTAGCTGAGACCGCCGGATTTCATCGTCCGTGCGATAATGCCCACGATCTCATCAGATTCTTGATGATCTGGACTGAGCAAGAGAATGCGCTTGTTCGCACGAATCAATTCCATCGCCAGGCTCGCGATCTTCTGACGACGCAGTGACCGGTCGTCCAACCACAGGGTGGTCAGAACAGACGAAGTAGGGGAGAAAGCCTGCGCACCGTCTTCTGGCATTTGGAGCAGAGGAACCAAACGCTCGGAGGGACCGAGGTGATAGGCGTCGGTCTTTGAGACCATCTCCTTCAACCGGGTGGCCGACGTGCCAAGAAGGCCTGCCAGGTCTGGGATGAGCGTCACGGGGCGCACCGGGTCTCCGAGCGCATCTATCGCTTGTACGGTGACCCGGTCGCCCGACTGGCGCAAGACAACCCCCTCTGTCGGTTCCATCTCATCGGAGGGCACAATGGACAGGGGAAGATCGACCGAGAGCGAGATTCCAGGAGGCAAGATAAACTCATACAGATACAGCCCCCCGATCGTCTGAACAAGGCGACCCTGGGAAGCCACGATGGGAACGTCTCGACCGGCCTCGCTGATCCGTAACCGTTCGGCTTCTAGCCGGTCGATCCACAGTTCAATGAGATCTTTCGCTGTCATCCCTGTTCACACCTTCTACATTTCATGATATGGGGAACCTATGATAAAGGCGCGCCAATAGAGCTGTCTACCACAGAAGTCACTTCGCACGCCCAACTCTCAGAGCCATAGGTTGCCCTTGTCTTCACGACCAGAACTTGTCTAGAATGGGATGCTTCGACCGGGGCTTGCAGGATGTTCAAAAAGGCCGTCCAGCGAGGCCGCAGCGAGCGAGATGCCGAGGCGTACTTCTCAGTACGTTGAGGCGTTGAGCGATGCGAGAACAAAGCTGGCGGGTTTTTTCAACATCCTGCCGGGGAGGATGAGGTGAAGGGCCTAAGGTTCGAGCGCATCGGCAAAGGACGGCACTACAATGTGGTTTTCCACATTGGCAGCACCTACGTGCCTGTGGGTGACGATACGGTGGAGGAACTAAAGGCCCAGAGTCTCATGCCGGCCGAACGATTTCTCGATCTACTCATCGACCGCATCGGCTACTCGTCCTACCTCAAAGATCAGATCCGGACAGAACTCAAAAGCTCCGGCGATCCGGTGACGCAGATTACGGTCCTGCAAGGCGCCATCCGCGAACTGTAATCGGTTGCTGAAAATTCCCTCCAGCTGCGTTCTCGGTCGTGCGTCTCCCTGCGAGGCACCGCAAGGGTACGCCTCTGTTGTCCACTCCCTGCGGCCTTGCTGGAGAAAATTTTGAGCGGCCGCGATACGTACCCCCTATCATTTGAAACAACCGGACGGTAAGAAGCACTGCAACTTTAAAATCCGATCGATTGCAGAGTTAGATAACAGCCCTATGGACCAACCCTTTGCGCTCGACGACCCGCAGCAGCGCGATCATGCGACGAAGTACCAGACGATTTGAGATGGTCTTGGGGTCCACAAGAATGTCATAACCAGACCCGTATCGTAATATATGGCGTGAGTAAGGCTGACTCAGGGATTCCAGTTCTGCGCGAACGCGCGGCCTGAGCGCTGGAATACCCGCAGCAGATGTCGCGACATCGGTTACTTTAAGAAGGTCGTGTCCAAATTTTTCGAGCTTGGGCTTGAACTTGTCGTAGTCGATTGCCAGCAACAAGTCCTTGAGGGCAACTTCAATACCTTGACAGAGGAGGTGAAGGACGACAAATTCGTAACCGTCTTTCTGACGTAGGAGCATAGCCGCGCCTAAGAACGCTTTGTCCTTCGCGTACATTGATCCGGCAACCATGCGCTTTCCGTGCACGGTTAATCTTGCGGCACCTGAGACTGAAACGATAGCGGTCATCTAACTATTGAGCGTGCCGACCGGCATGTCGTACTGAATTGGTCCGAACAGAGTTGGTCCGAACAGAGTTGGTCCGAACAGAGTTGGCACAACTCCCCTCACGAGTCGAAGACTTGTTAGTGGCCTCTCCAAGTAAGTGCATGAGCCTGGTCGACTGATGGATCTTGCTTCTGTTTCTCAGACAGTGGCGGGTGTATTGACCACCAACTGCGCCTGTTGAACTAGCACCTTCCGAGTGTGCCTTCTCCTGAGTGCCCCCCACATCAAGACGGCTCATGGCCTCTTCGTTCGACCGCGCGCATTGAGCGAGCGCCGCCCGCGATGTAAAAATCAGATGGTTCCCGCGTGCGCGCTCGGCGAGCGAGGAACGAGGAGGCCGTGGGCCCTCAATCCGGCACCTGCCCTTCCTGAAAGAGTTGGTTCATGATCGCGTTTCTCATTTCCGGGTCCCGATAATATTTCATGGCCTTCGAGTAATTCTCCATCGCGCTCTGGCGCTTGCCGCGGATCGCGTACATTTCGGCGATGCCGTGATAGGCGCGGGGATCCTGTTCATTGCACTTCAATGCTCGGCTGAACAATTCCTGAGCGTCCTGGAACTGTTGTTTTCTCAGAGCCAGCCAGCCGAGTGCTGAGTATGCCGGGCCGAATTCAGGATTGGCTCTCAGTCCATCGCGGTAGGATTTCTCCGCCAAATCCAGACGCCCTCTCGTTTCGTACAACCCAGCCAGCGCAAAGTGGACCTCGGCGTCTTTCGGATTCAGTTTCAACGCTGTTTTGTAGGATTGCACCGCCGGCTCCATCTTGCCCTGTTCCGCCAAGACACAGGCAAAGTTGGCGTGAGCGACGGGATCGTCTGGGTTGAGCTTGATGACCTCGCGATATTCCTTGATCGCCATTTCCAACCGGCCCTGTTCTTGGTAGGCCACGCCGAGATTGGTCCGCGCCGGCACAAAATCAGGAGCGAGCCGCACCGCCTCGCGGTATTCCTTGATCGCCATTTCAAGATGGTTGGCCCGTTCGTGAATCTGCGCCAGAAAGTAGTGGGGGTAGGCAGACTGGGGAAGCAGGCGCGCGGCTTCTTTGTACGATTGCATGGACTGCTCTGATTGCCCCGATTGGGCTAAGAACAGGCCCATGACCAAGTGGACATACCCGTTCTCTCGCTGACCCTCAACCAAAGAATCCATCCAGGCCTTGACTGTAGCGATATCCCCTTCGCACTCCAGGCACAGTGGGTGGGTCTTCCAGGCGTCGGCAAACTGCCCGCGCAACAGATAGACGACATTCTGGGCGAAGAACGGCCTCGGGTCTTTCTGCTCCGCACCCTCTTGGCTTTTGATCCAGGCTACTGCTTCACCGAAGAGCGTATCCCAGGCTCCCGCCACGATCGCGGCTTCACTTTGTTGCTGGTGAGTGTTCATGGATCGCGCGGGTGTTCTTATCTGGTCAGCGTATCTTCGACATCGGGGGACGTTGCTTCGATGCGTTCCCCAAGAAAGGGGAATCGTTTGGCGAGCTGCTGCTTCATCTGCCAGGCGACGGTGCGATAGGACCAGTGGCCTTTTACGCCGGATCGGAGTTTGCTGATGTACTCCGCTTCCGCATAATCCATCTTGAACAAACAGCGGACCTTAAACCCGAATGGGATGGCGTAGAGCGACGCTTCCTGGTCTTTCAACTTCAGCAACTCGATATCGTTACGCACGGCGTCCATCGCCTGCCGGTACTCCCGATCCAACCCCGCTTCGACAAGCGGTTGTGGAACATCGTAGCCATGGATGGTCGTGAAGTTCTGTTGAACTTGCTGGCAGCGCCGGTGGCGATGCATATCTCGCCAGGCGCCGATATCCATCAGGATGTCGAAATTGAAGGCGTAGCCGCTGCGAAATTCCTTGATCAGTTCATCATAGTGGCCGCGCTGCTGCGTGGCCACCTGGATAGTTGCTTGCTTCTGTTTTTCCGACCAGTCTTTCACGACTTCGAGGATTTTCCGGTACGGCGCATGCGTGACGCGGTAGAGCAGCGTGGTCACGACTTCGTCGAGCGGTTGATGCGGCTCGACCAGATCGACAGACTCCGCTTGCCCCCAATAGTTCGGCTGGTCGAGCCCGGTCCCTCGCAAGGCTTCCTTCGCGTGGCGGGCCAGATCGGAATAGACCGTCTCTTGATACGGATTCGCCTTCGCATGGCGCGCGAGTGTGGGCGCCAGGGGGTCGGCAAGCCCTCCGGCCTGCCCGCACAGTTCGCCCCAGAGATTTACCGGCGGCCGCTGGCAGGCCTCTTTCAAATCGTCGCCGATGGCGCGCAGCTCCGGCAGCCGAGAGGACAGCAAGCGCGTGATTTGCTTTTCCAATGTGCGGATGCTCACAACTTGGCCTACGTTCGTCTTGGCCGCGAGGGGGAGAAGATAGCGGGTGACGTCGAAGGCGCGCGCAGCGATCGTTCGCTGATAGTCAGCTAGTTTCATGGATTCCGGTCGAGGCTCGCGTTCGGAAAGAAATTTCGTCAGTGGGTCATGCAACAGGCGATAGATTTCGGACAGGCTCCGGAGGATGCCCTCATAGACCGCTTCTGTCTCGCTGCCCCGAATCTGATCCGGCACGAACCAGCGGCTGGATGCAAAATTCTGATAGCGGCTGGATTTGGCCTGGCCGTCCCAGAGAGGCTCATCTTCCAGCCGAATGGCGGCGAGTTCGGAGATGTCTTCGAAACAGATGATGACATGGCCCAGGTCGGCAATTGAAGCATGCCCGTAGTCGAAATAGAACTGATCCCAGAATTTCTCCGACGAATGGCCGTGGACCCACTTGATGCTGCTTTCGATAGAGTCCGGCGAGCGACTGTAGCGGGCGAGCGCATACGCGGATTTTTCCGGCGGCATCGGAGCAATGGCGACCACACGGCGACTGGTTTGATCTTGGCTCATAGGACACTAGTAACAACTGTCGGAAGGACTCGATACGCAGCACACAGTGTAGGCCGCGCACTATACCCCTCGTGCCGGCGAGGTGCAAGGTCCGCTCCGTTGACTTGCCGCGGAATGCGCCGCTATAGTCCGCTCGCGTTGGCGCGTGGCAGGGGACACTGGGCAAGAGGAACTCTTTTGTTCGCCTCTGGCCCTCAGCTTCGCGCCCGTTGCGGGGCAACCCATGATCAAAGGCATTAAAGGCGTTAAAGACTTGCTGCCGGAAAAGACGCCGCGCTGGCGGCTCATCGAAGAAACCGCCAGGAAATGGGCAACCGGGTACGGGTTTCAGGAGATCCGCATCCCGATCTTCGAAGTCACCACCTTGTTCGCGAGAAGCATCGGCGCTTCAACCGACATCGTTGAAAAGGAAATGTACACGTTCCAAGACCGGGACGGCACATCGCTGACTCTTCGCCCTGAAGGGACCGCGGGGGCAGTCCGCGCCTATATCGAACACAACCGCGCGGCTGATCCGGTCCCGCAGAAGTATTTCTATCTCGGGCCAATGTTTCGTCACGAGCGGCCCCAAGCTGGGCGCCTGCGTCAGTTTCACCAGTTCGGCGTGGAATCGTTCGGTATGGCCGATCCGCGCGCCGACGTCGAAGTGATCGCGCTTCTGTGGCATGTTCTTTCCGACCTCGCCCTTCCGGGTCTGACCTTGGAGATCAATAATCTCGGCTACGCCAGTGATCGAGAAGCCTATCGACCTCAGCTTATGGAGTATCTCCGGCGACAGGCAGGCGCTCTCTGTGGAAATTGTCGACGCCGCATCGATGCTAATCCACTGCGCGTTCTGGATTGCAAGGTTCCCGACTGTCGTACCGCAACAGAGGCGGCTCCTCGTCTCGCCGACTCTCTTTCGGAAAAGGCTCGTACTTTCTTCGCGGAGGTCTTAGCTGATCTCGATGCGATTGGAATCCCCTATTGCCTCAATCACCGGCTCATGCGGGGGCTTGATTATTACGGTCTCACAACGTTTGAGGTCATCACGACGAACCTTGGCGCCCAGAACGCAGTAGGGGCCGGCGGCCGGTACGATGGGCTCGTCGCAACTCTTGGAGGTCCGCCGACGCCAGCTGTTGGGTTCGCTGTCGGGTTGGAACGCATGGCGATGATGTTGCCTGAAACGGCTGTTGCGTCGATTCCTAGAGTTGCCGCTGTCTACGTGGCTGGCTTTGGTGAGCGAGGGTCGGCGGTTGGTTTCTCAGCTCTTGAGGAGCTTCGCGTAGCGGGAGTTCAAGCTGTCTCGGACTTTCGTTCCGGGACCTTGAAGGCTCACTTGCGACAGGCTGATCGGCTTGGGTGTCGATTTGCCTTGATCGTCGGGGACGATGAAGTCGCGAAAGGGACTGGTGTTCTTCGTAACATGGAAACTAAAGTCCAATGTGATGTGGTTCTTTCCTCCCTCAGCCTCCATATCTTGCCTATCCTCCGCGGCTCCTGATTCAGGGTTTTTCTGAGTTGACTTTCCTCAAAAAACCTCTTAACCTTAATAACAGTTATATTCATAAGTATTTGATTATTTAATGTAAAATCCTGTGGATTCGTAGAATGAAGTGCAAAGTCGGTCTACTCCTTGCTCTTCCCCCTTCACACAGCAGTGTTGCTACTGTTCATGGCTTGGCTCAGGCAGCCTTAGAGGCCGGTCATGAGGTTTATCTCTATCTCATAGATGAAGGGGTAAAAAACGCGTCTACTCCTCAATATCGATCCCTGGCTCAATTAGGTGCGAAGGTCTTTATTTGCGCCTATGGATGCCAGCAGCATCACGTTTCGACTTCGAATATTGATCCCAATATGTCGCTCTGTGGTCTGGTGGTCCTCTCTGGAATTATTGATGCGTGTATGCCTTTCTTGTCGTTCACCTGAGAATATCTCATGGCTAAGAAGGTTGCTGTTGTCATTCAAGAGGATCCTCGGAAGACCCATCGGCCCGTTGAAGCACTGCGCATTGCTCTTGGTCTTCTTGCAGGATCTCACGTGACCACCGTCATCCTCTTAGGTGAAGCCGTTCGCCTCCTTTCTCAAAACCTGGACAACATTATCGACGTAGACATTCTCGAAAAATATCTTCCCTCTATTGAACAGCTTGAAACACCATTTATTCTTCAAACTGCAACAAATCGATCCAGCGTCCGTGATGAGTTCTGTACTCGATATGAAACTGACGAGAATATTCGCTTTTTTATTCAGTCAATGGATTGCACGCTCGTTTTCTAATCGCTTATCCAGGACCGTATGTTAATGTCTTCGCCTATTTATGTGATTCGCTCTCCAGCTCATACAATATCTCACTCACTCTTTCTTCCTGAAAACCCAAATGTCGTACTTCTTGCTATAGAAGGCGCTGTTAGTACTGCAATTCAATCGCAACCCGGAGAAGTGTTGCAACCAGGAGGTGTGTTGGCCTTTAAAGTGGGTCAGAGATTGACCTACAAGCAACTTCTCGATGTGTTCATTGAGGAAAGGACTATTATAACCCTCTGACTTCTGAATATCACGTTTTGAAGAGAAGAATAGTCGCCGGAGTCGTAATAAGAGTAGTGAGGGGAGTAGTGGGGATGGTCGTGAAGTGGTTGTTTCTGTAAAAGAAATAATTATGGATGTGTGAGGAAAAGTTTGTGGATTTATTCTTAAGAAAGAGCGTACGAACTGTGGAGAGGTTGTTGACGTACTCTTCATAATAAATGTCACAATAAATGTGCCTCGACAACACTTAGTATGACATGCTATTGACCATGTCTCTCAGTACCTGAAATTAAACAGAGGCGACCAAGTTATCCACAGGTGTGAATAAGTCTGTGTATAGGAATTTGAGTGGCTTATGAGTGTCGACACGGTTTGGCAAGAGGCACTTCATTTTATCCAGGGAAAGGTTCCAAAGCAGGTTTATGACACCTGGTTCATCCCTGCCCGCTTAGATCGTATTGAGAACTCAACAGCGCACATTGGAGTCCCCAACAAATTCTTTGGCGATTGGCTACATACGCATTACGGCGCTCTCTTGGCGGAAGCTGTGTCTGCGGCTAGGGGAGGAGGGAACCTAGCGGTGAGTTTTGTCGTTTTTCAGAAGCCATTCACACGCCCAACCGATTCCCAGGCCATTCTGAATGCAACCCGGGTTGCCAATCAGTCGAAGAGCCGCCGGGGTATGCAACTCAACCCCAAGTATACATTCAAGAATTTCGTTGTGGGCGCCGGCAATCAGTTTGCCCATGCGGCCTGTATGGCCGTGGCGGAGCAACCTGGGAAGACCTACAACCCTCTCTTCATTTATGGCGGTGTGGGGTTGGGTAAAACCCACCTGTTGAATGCGATCGGAAACCATGTGGCCGAACAGACGGATCTCCGTATCGCGTATCTGACGACCGAGCAGTTTACCAACGAAGTCATCAATTCCATCCGGTATGACAAGATGATGGACCTCCGGAAACGCTATCGGCACATCGACATGCTCATGATCGACGATATTCAGTTTCTGGTTGGGAAAGAGCGGACCCAGGAGGAGTTCTTCCATACCTTCAATGCCTTGTATGAGGGACATAAACAGATCGTCCTCTCCAGCGATCGGTTCCCCAAGGACATGCCGGATATTGAAGAACGCCTGCGATCACGGTTCGAATGGGGACTGATCGCGGATTTGCAGCCCCCCGACGTCGAGACTCGCATCGCGATCTTGAGGAAGAAGTCGGAGGATGAAGGAGTCAAGCTGCCGGAAGACGTCATTCAGTTCCTCTCCACCACGATGAAGAGCAACATCCGCGAGCTGGAAGGTAGTCTGGTGCGATTAGGGGCCTATGCGTCACTGACGGGCCAGGTCATTACCCTCGACATGGCAAAGAATGTCCTCCGTGACCTCATCGGAGACAAGAAGAAGATTGTCGCGATGGACGATATTCAAGAAGCCGTGTGTACCCAGTTTCACGTCAAAATGACCGAACTGAAATCCCGCCGCCGGAGCAAAACACTCGTGCATCCTCGGCAGATCGCAATGTATTTGTGTCGCGAGTTAACCGATGCCTCATACCCTGAGATCGGACGTCAGTTTGGGGGCAAGGACCACACCACCATTATTCATGCTTGCCGCCAGGTGGCGAAAGCCAAAGAGATCGATACAGCGTTGCACGAGGCGCTCGAGACGTTGAAAGAACAGATTCTGCGGAGCTAAGGGTTTCCTCTGGGAGAATGCGCCATGAAAGTACGGATCGGGCGAGACGAGCTACTTATCGGACTCCAACGAGTCCAGGGTGTCGTGGAGAAACGGAACACCATGCCCATTCTGTCGAACATTCTGCTGGAAGCCAAGCAGGAGGGCGCGGAGATTGTAGCGACGGACCTCGAAATTGGCATGCGGGGCCTGTATAAGGCGACGGTGCTGAAGACCGGCGGCGTGACCATATCCGCCCGCAAGCTGTTCGAGATCATCAAAGAACTGCCGTCGGGTGAAATAGAATTGACGGCGGGGGACAACAACTGGACGACCATTCAAGCAGGGAAGAGCCAATTCAAAGTTGTCGGATTGCCCAGCGCGGAGTACCCAGCGCTGCCGGCCATTGAGCGCGAAGGATTAACGCCCCTCTCGGGAGACGGTCTCCTGGAATTGATTCGGAAGACGCTCTTTGCCGCCGGAGATAATGATGCCCGCTATATTCTGAACGGCCTGCTGGTCACCCTTGTGACCACCGATAAAAAAACCGCGCTTCGATTGGTCGGCACCGACGGCCATCGCCTGGCTGTGGCGGAACAGGAAGTAGGCAAGGCCGGCAGCAAGGGAGCCCCACAGGAAATCAAGGCGATCATTCCCAAGAAGGCTGCGCAAGAAATGCGGCGTCTGCTGGAAGAGGGAGGAGACGGTGAACCCCTCATTGGCTTCACTAAGAATCTAATGATCTTTCGCAAGAGCGGTCTGCTGCTGACCTCCAGGTTGATGGAAGGCAACTATCCCAACTATCAACAAGTCATTCCAAAAGAAGGCGGCAAGAAAATCAGTGTGAATCGGGTTGACCTGGAAAGCGCGTTGCGCCGTGTGTCAGTACTGTCGAAGGAGAAGGCGAGTGCCGTGAAGGTCTCGTTCGCGTCGGGCAAGATGACGCTGTTTTCCAGCAGTCCGGATTACGGAGAAGCCACCGAAGAATTACCCGCGCGCTACGAGGGGGAAGCCCTCAACACCGGGTTCAATGCCCGCTATCTTCTGGATGTCTTCAGCGTGATGGATGGGGAAAGTATCTCATTGCAGATGGAGACTCCGCTCAGTCCTTGTTTGATCCAGGAATCCGAGAGTCCTGGGTTCAAGTGTGTCGTGATGCCGATCAAGATTTGAGGCAGGGGGCCAAGGGCACGAGGCTACAGAAGCAAACTTCTCACAGCCCCTTGCCCCTTGCCTCTCGCCTCGCACCTCAGGCCCATGAAATAGGAGACGGATGGCCACCGAAGAACCCATTACTCAGCAGAAATCAGACAGCTACAGCGCAGATCAAATCAAAGTCCTGGAGGGGCTCGATGCGGTGCGGAAACGGCCGGCTATGTACATCGGGAGCACGAGTGTCGACGGGCTCCACCATCTCGTCTACGAAGTCGTCGACAACAGCGTCGACGAACACATGGCCGGGTTTGGTGAAGCCATCGAGGTCACGATCCACATCGACGGCAGTGTGACGGTCGTCGATAACGGGCGCGGCATTCCAACAGGGATGCACTCCACCCAAAAGAAGTCCGCTGCTGAAGTTGCGCTCACGATGCTCCATGCGGGCGGGAAGTTCGAGCAGGGCGCCTATACGGTCTCCGGTGGCCTACACGGGGTCGGCATCTCGGTCGTGAACGCGTTGTCAGAGTGGCTCGAACTGGAAATCTGGCAGGACGGCCAGGTGTTCGAGCAGCGGTACGAGCGTGGCAAACCCGGCGCGCCACTCAAGGAGACAGGCAAGACCAAGCGTCGTGGCACCAAGGTCCGGTTCAAACCAGACGGCCAGATCTTCGAGACGCTGGAGTTCAGTTTCGATGTGTTGGCCCAGCGCCTGCGCGAACTCGCCTTCTTGAACAAAGGTCTCGCTATCACCCTGAAGGATGAGCGGAAAGAACCGGCCAAAGAGCAGGTCTTCCTCTACAGGGGTGGCATCGTCTCTTTTGTCGAACATTTGAACGAGGCGAAAACGCCGCTGCACAAGCCGATCTATGTCAATGTTGAGAAGCCGGAAATGATCCTGGAGGTCGCCCTCCAATATAACGACAGCTATGCCGAGAACCTCTTCTCGTTTGCGAATAACATCAATACCAAGGAAGGCGGTACGCACTTGGTGGGGTTCAAGGCCGCGCTGACGCGAACAATCAATAGTTACGCGAACGCGAACGATCTGCTGAAGAAAGAGACAGAGTCCTTGACCGGCGACGATGTACGCGAAGGACTTACGGCGGTCGTCAGCGTCAAGGTCCGGAATCCCCAGTTCGAAGGCCAGACGAAAGCGAAGTTGGGCAATAGCGAAGTGAAGGGGGTCGTCGAGGCTGCGGTCAACGAGGCCTTGGGCAACTATTTTGAGGAAAATCCACCGGTTGCCCGGAAGATCATCGGGAAGGCCATCGATGCGGCCCGCGCCCGTGAAGCGGCGCGCAAGGCCAAGGATCTGATCAGGCGCAAGAGCGCACTCGACGGAGGTTCGCTCCCCGGGAAGCTGGCCGATTGTTCGGAAAAAGATCCGGCCCTGAGCGAACTCTATATCGTCGAGGGTGATTCGGCCGGCGGATCCGCGAAGCAGGGGCGCGATCGCAAGTTCCAGGCGATCCTGCCGCTCAAAGGCAAGATTCTGAACGTCGAGAAAGCACGCTTCGACAAGATGCTCTCGAGCGACGAAATCAGGACGCTCATCATGGCGCTTGGGACCGGCATCGGCCGCAAGCGGGAAGAAGGCGACAAGAACGAGAAAGACACCTTCGACATCGCGAAGGCGCGCTATCACAAGATCATCCTCATGACCGACGCCGACGTGGACGGCAGTCACATCCGTACCTTGCTGCTCACTTTCTTCTTCCGGCAGATGCCCGAACTGATTGAACGCGGCTATATCTATATCGCCCAGCCCCCGCTTTTCAAAGTGAAGAAGGGAAAGACGGAGCGGTATCTGAAAGACGAAGGACTGTTAAACGAACACCTGGCCGATCTGGCCGTCGAAGATGTCGAACTCTATGTGGAAGGCGCGCAGGGATATGTGACTGGGCGTCGGCTGCTGCCGATTCTGAAAAAGATGATCGCATTCGAAACGTTGCTTGGCCGGCTGAATAAGAAGCCGCACGAAGCCGCGATGGTGCGAGCGTTCGTTGATGAACCGGGGCTCGATCGCGAGTTGCTCAAAGATCAAGCGGCACTCAAGAAAGCGGTCGCCAACGTCAAGAAGACACTGGCAAGGGTCCTCCCTAAAGTAACGCCGACGTTTGAGATTCTCGACGACGAAGAGCATCAATCGAGCAAAGTGGCCTGTCGGCTACATGCGAATGGTATCACCCACGGGTTGGACGTGACACACGACCTGGTCGGTTCCGCCGATTTCCGTGAACTCCAGAAGCTGGCTCCCTCCGCCATTGGGCTGGGCCGGGCTCCCTACAAGCTCAAGGCCAAGGGCCAGGAGAACCAGTATCAGTCGACCGATGAGTTGGTCAGGGCCATCTTGGACATGGGGAAGCAGGGCCTGAGCATCCAGCGCTATAAAGGTCTTGGGGAAATGAATCCGGGACAGCTCTGGGAAACCACCATGAATCCAGAAATGCGCACGCTCTTGAGAGTTACCCTCGAAGACCTCACCGGTGTCGACGAGATCTTTACGATTCTCATGGGTGATGAGGTCGAACCGCGACGGAATTTCATTCAAACGCACGCGCTCGAGGTGCGAAACCTGGATGTGTAGAGGAGAAGCTGTCAGCTCTCAACGATCAGCACACTCGGAGCTGAGAGCTGAACGCTGATGGCTGATCGCCAAAGAAGGAAATGCAATGCCGCCTGATGAACGACTGGGCCATATCGCGATTGAAGACGAGATGAAGTCATCCTACCTCGATTACGCGATGAGCGTGATCGTAGGGCGAGCGCTTCCTGACGTCCGAGATGGGCTCAAACCGGTCCATCGCCGCATCCTCTACGGCATGAACGAAATGGGCCTGGCTTCCAACCGGGCCTACCGCAAGTCCGCCAAAATCGTGGGCGAGATCATGGGGAACTATCATCCCCATGGCGATACGGCAATCTACGATACGCTCGTTCGAATGGCGCAGGACTTCAACATGCGCTATCCCCTGGTCGACGGCCAGGGCAACTATGGTTCGATGGACGGCGATTCGCCAGCGGCCATGCGCTACACCGAAGCGCGCATGACCAAGCTCGCGGAAGAAATGCTGGCCGACATCGACAAGGAAACGGTCGACTTCGGTCCCAACTACGACGAATCGCGGCAGGAGCCGCTGGTTCTCCCGACCAGAGTTCCGAATCTCCTCATCAACGGGGCCGGCGGC
>JACPZN010000055.1 GCA_016195505.1 Nitrospirota bacterium
ATCAGGAAGAAAATGTGAACCACGCACCAGAGTAGCCAGGCGACCAGTCCTGACAGGTGTAACAGGCCGATCTGAGCCACGGCTTGTGCGCGACCCACGGTCGCCAGCATGCCTCGATCCGAATAGACAAACGGCCGGCGGTGGTCGGGAGCGGTCTGTTCTCGAATAAGCATCGCGACATAGCGGCCTTGCTGAATGGCGACGGGAGCCAATCCGGGCAGAGGATTCCCGTCCGGACCGGCACAATGCGCGGCATCGCCGATGACAAAGATCCAGGGGTCGCCCGGAATCGTCAGATCTGATTGAACCTTAACCCGATCCGACCCGTCCTGGGGAACTGTCAGTGAGGTCAGAAGCGGCGACGCCCTGTTGCCTGCCGCCCAGATGATATTCGCGGATTGAACGAATTCGTTCCCAATCATCACGCCGTCAGCGCGGATCTCACTCACTTGGCTGTTGAGCATGATGGTCACACCCATGCGTTCGAGCGCGACAGCGGCTTTGCCTGACAGGTCGGAGGCAAACCCTGGCAGAATACGAGCACCGCCTTCTACGAGTAAAATCGCGAGATCTTCGAGGCGTAGAGTCGGGAAATCCGGCCCCATGGCCTTTCGTCCGATCTCCGCCAGCGCACCGGCCAATTCCACGCCGGTGGGCCCACCTCCCACGATTATGAAGGTCAGTCGATCCCGTGTGCCTGTGGCGATGCGTCGCCGTTCTGCCTCTTCAAACGCCAGGAGCATCTTCTCGCGCAGACGGATGGCATCGGCCATGGTCTTGAGCCCGGGCGCGGACGACTCCCACCTATCGTGTCCGAAATAGGAATGGCGCGATCCGGGTGCCACGATGAGGACATCGAACGCAATCGGTGCACTGTTCCGCACTCGCACAAGACGCGCGGCCCGATCGATGGACAGAACGTCGTCCATCACCACGCGGACATGCGGATGCCGCCGGAGGAGTGTACGTAACGGCCACGCAATATCGCCCGGAGCCAGCGCGGCGGTGGCCACCTGGTAGAGCAACGGTTGAAACAGATGATGATTGGTGCGGTCGATCAGCACCGCGTCGACATCGCGCAGCGATTGCGCAGCCGTCAAGCCTCCGAAACCGCCCCCGATGATGACAACGCGTTTGCGAGACATGAGAGGGAACCAGAAACAGGCTACGGGGTGGACGGGGAGGTGTCAACTTCCAGAGATAGACGCCGCGCGCCGCGAAACGGTCCATGAACTGGCGAATTCTACCTCTTGCCAATTAGTAGCTTATAAGCTACACTTGAATCTGTGGAGGCGACGCCCAAAGAGCTCCAGATCTATGTGACCGAAGATGGCCGGGCGCCGTTCAGTGAATGGCTCGCCTCGCTACGCGACATCAAGGCTCGCGCAAAGGTTCGGGTCCGGTTGGATCGAGTCGGCCTTGGGAACCTTGGAGACTGCCACGGGGTGGGCGATGGGGTTCAAGAACTCCGCATCGATTACGGCCCAGGCTACCGAGTCTACTTCGGTCAAGTCGGTTCGACGATCGTGTTGTTGCTCTGTGGCGGAGACAAGAGCACGCAGAGCAAAGATATCGAAGAAGCGAAACGCTATTGGAACGAGTACAGGAGGCGATGATGAGCAAGAGCAAAGCCTATCAAGCGGATCTCATCGAGAGCTTGCGCGATCCCCGCGAAGCGGAAGAATACCTCAATGCGGCGCTGGAGGAAGACGATCCGGAATTGTTTTTGGTGGCGCTGAGAAACGTGGCTGAGGCGCAAGGTGGCCTGGCACAACTCGCCGATAAGACGAAACTCAACCGTGAAAGTCTCTACAAGATGCTCTCAGAGCGGGGGAATCCTGAGTTGAAGAGCCTCGATGCGCTCTTGCATGCGCTGGGGTTCCGCCTTGCCGTCACCGCTAACAGATAGCGGGTAAGGCGTAAGCGGTGCACGGTAGACCGTCGCGCGCCGCGAAATGGGCCCAGAATCTTCACCTCACACTCAAGAAGGTTGCTAAGGAGGCCCCAACTTACTCTCGATCTCAACGAGATATTTCTTGGCAAACTCTACAGATCTAGTGAATATTCCGGTGGGCTCAGCTTGCTCACAGAATTTCTGGAAATCCCTCCTGGCCGATTGCTGGTCCTCCTTATAGAAGTAGTTAATCATCCCCAAGCAATACCAGAGTTGAACTTTGTCAGGTTCAAAGGTCAGAACATCCACGATAAAAGTCTCGACTTGAAGTGCGGTATCGTCGGATACAAGGTTCCTGAAAGCCCGTTGGTATGTTTTGTGAGCCTCTTCAAGCCTTCCATCATAGGCATCTAGAAATGCCGAACTCCAAAGCCACGCGGCATCTCTACTGTTTTTGGCCTTTTTTATCTCCTTTCTCGCGCTTTCTATATCGCGAAAAGACAAGAAGAAATAGATGCCTCTCAGGAGATGACCGCCATAATGACTGGGGTCAATCTCTTCGGCAACGTCTAAAAACCGTCGCATGTCCTCTAGGTAATTGGGCGGTTTTCTTGTAAATCGAAGATTTGCTGCGTCGAGTCCTTCTGAGACAAGTAGGCTTGCAACTCTGGGAGTAAGTTGTTTTGGCCCTGGCCAGCCAAGTCCTTCATCTTCTTTCCTTCTAAGCTCCGTCCATACGCCGTAGTGAAGATCGAATGCGGAAACAGGATTACCTGAAAGCCAACTGGCGATTCCTAAAATGAATCGCGATGCGATGCCTACCAGGTCTCTGGTGAATTCGAATCCGCGAAGTTCTTCGGTCTCCGGGA
>JACPZN010000381.1 GCA_016195505.1 Nitrospirota bacterium
AGGGCAGGAACTCACAGAACGCCGCCGTCACTTCCGTGCCTTTATATCCGTCCACAAATCCCTTATCCTCGACATCGACCACGGCAACAACGGCATTCTTCAAACCACCATCCTTGCCGACTTCAATGGTCTTCAGGAACCGCTTGTCCCCATCCATCAAGCTCTTGTTCGGATTCTTGGGACAGAATTTGGGGTTCGGGAACTTGGCAAAGGAAAATTCCTTTTGCTCGGCCTTCCCGGCATATGTAACCTTGCCGGCAATGGTTCCGCCTGCAAACGAGGTGAGAGGCGCCGCGACGAACGCGACGGCTGCCACGCCATATACGACTGATAGCGCACTCTTCATGGGACTGCCTCCTTGTGATTGACTAACCGCCTTGTTTCCTAACTCGCGTGTCCCCTTTTCCTTCACCGGCCGGTGAGAGGAACGTGGGAACGGCATCCTCTCTGCTATACTCAATCGGCAACTTGCTGGCGAGGCTAGCTTTTGACCGAGTATCGATAAGGTCCATATGTATATGAGATGTTACCGTACCCTGTCAATCTCAAGCAAGTACCTAAATTAGTAGCTATTACCTCACCAACCTGGTAAGGTGTTAATGTTTCAACGTGGCGGGCCTCGCGTGGAACAGGAGATCAAACGGCCTATCACCGATGTTGCTGTACCGAGAATCTGATCGGAGGTCCGACCTGAGCCGCCCCTTTTGGTTTGCGTCTTTGGACCGCTCCTTCCCCTCTCCTGCTCGTGTCTCAGACAATGTCATTTTCAGAAGGAGGAACCCTCATGGGTTCAAAACTTTATGTCGGCGGGTTGCCCTATGCGGCAACTGAATCGCAGCTCACCACTTTGTTTGCCGCACACGGGACAGTCGAGTCCGCGCGCGTGATCACAGACAAATTTACAGGGCAATCGCGGGGCTTCGGCTTCGTCGAGATGGCCACCCCTGAAGAAGCGAAGGCGGCCATTACCGCCTTGAACGGGACCCAGATGGACGGACGTCCCCTGACCGTGAACGAAGCCAAGCCACAGGAACCACGTTCCGGTGGCGGAGGCGGACGCTTCAGCGGAGGCGGTGGGGGCGGACGCGGCAACGATTTCGGTAACCGCAGCCGTTTCTAAATCCAGACAATTCGACGACGGGGGGCCTCAGTGAGGCCCCCCGAGCTTAATCTGCGTCAACACACTCATGACACAAGCTGCGCCACCCCTCACGGGGCTCAGACGTACCTACCCCGTTTACATGACGAAGCTGCTCTTCAGCCTCATCACTGTGAGCGCCCTGATTGGAGTCCCAACTTTCGCCTTCGTCTATGGTTATACGTGGTTGGACTGGACCATGTTCGGGCTGTTGTATGTCGTGACCGGTTTAGGCATTACCGTCGGCTACCATCGCTTGATGGCGCATCGGAGCTTCAATTGCCCCGGTTGGGTCAAGGCAGGATTCCTCATTGCCGGTGGATGGGCTCTGCAAAACTCTGCGTTGAAGTGGGCGGCAGACCACATTCGCCACCATGCCGCTTGCGACCAAGACGCCGATCCCTACAACGCCCAGCGAGGATTTTGGCACAGCCACTGCGGATGGCTTTTCGCCGACGATCGCTACATGGATGAAAAATACGCGACGCGGTTACGGCAGGACCCGCTCGTGATGTGGCAACACCGCTATTATGTGCCCATCGTGCTCTCAGGTCTCGCGCTCACGTTTGTGGTGGGATTTCTGCACAGCGGCTGGATCGGCGGCCTGGGCTGTTTTTTGCTCGCCGGCATCGGTCGGACGTTTGCCGTCCTTAATTCAACCTTTTGTATCAACTCGATCTGCCATCTGTGGGGAAGTCAACCGCACAGCCAAGCGGACTCCAGTCGAGATAGCTGGTGGGTATCACTGTTGACATTTGGCGAGGGCTACCACAACTATCACCACACTTTCCAAAGCGACTACCGCAACGGCCCTCGCTGGTATAACTTCGACCCATCGAAATGGCTGATCTTCACGCTTTCACTTGTCGGACTGGCATCGTCGCTCCGCACCGCCTCTTCCCCTGAGCCTAAATTTTAACAGGCTGCGTTTTCCATCCCGACAACACACACCGTTGAGCGATCAATGGTTGAACGCTCGTGAGGTCTTCCGACACTGCCGCCATCACCAGATCCGCAAGATGCGGATCCTCGAAACATTCGTCCACGTCGTCGAGAAACCCACCCCGCAGCAATGGATGATAGAGAAACTCTCGTCCTGGGCTAATGACGACTTCCAACGGATACTCGGCGATCACCACGCGCTCAAGGCCTATTCTCTCCAGCCAGCCTCGGCCTTCTTCAGCAGACGGACGTTCAGCAATATAGGCTTCCAGTCGACGCCGCTCCGTGAGCAAACCCCGAACCGCCATTTCCTGATCCACGCGACGCCATAGTGAGTCGAACGTGCCAAGCGACGGAAAGGTCAGCACCAGCTGGCCTCCTGGCTTGAGATGTTCGACCAATCCCTGGACGACTTCAAACCGATAAGGCCGGAAGAACATCACCGACAGGTTGCCGGTGATGCGGTCGAACATCGTGAACTCAGGCGGCAATGCGCGCATATCGAGGCACTCGAACCGCAGCCAAGGCAGCTGTTCACCCTGAATGGCCCGCGCACGTGCTACCTGTGCTGCACTCAGATCGATGCCCAAAACCCTTCCAGTCTGGCCCACCTGCTCGGCCAAATAGAAAGCCGGGATACCGTGACCGGAAGCAATGTCGAGGATTGTGGCACCGGAAAACAGATCGAGATGCTGAAGCAACGCTTCGGCAAACGGCGTGGACCAATAATCCTGTTTGGGAAGCGGCCACCGGACAGTCACATCACACTTTCACACAGCGCATGGCGCTGTTCACCTGTCATAATTGGCCTAGCTTACTCCACACTCTTGTTGAGGGCCAACTACCTTTTGAAGGAGGTGGCGGGATGTATCGGGGAGAGAAACACGTTCAAGCAGAATCCGCTCACATACCTCCTCTTCAGACCGCTCAGAAAAGATTTATGTGGCGATTCGCTAGATCGCACCAAAGATGAGGTCGTAGCGCGATGCGAGCGTGGCCTACAGACCGAACTCGGATTGATCCGCGCCATCAGCGGCTTCGAGATGGCCTTCAGACAGCGCAGCATAATGGCGCGCCCACGTCAGATACATATACCCACTGTCTCGTATGACATCGGTCCCCTTCAATAACTTGCCAACGACCTCAGCATGTCTTCCGTTCACCGCGAGGTCTGCGGCACGACGCTTCAATGCCGGGGCCAACGCGGCCATCAATGCGGCCATCTCACCGACTAACTGCCGAACGTCAGGCCCCTGGTCGTCCCTACGGTCCGGTGTATCCAACACCACCTCTCCATTGGCCGCGTCACTCGCCTTGGATGGTTGAGGATACAGGTGCTCAAATCGATCGATCAGCGGCTGTGCTTCAGGGGTGCTGATCCGGGTCGGGTCGCTGGGGGAATGATCCCAGGTAAGCGTCCGGATGCCGGCCTCCGTGAGGACGCTGCGGATAGTTTCGACGATCGCGTCCAGCGTCACCTCGGTCCAGGGCCGCAAGTCTAGCACCCGCTCCTCAGGCCTGCCTGGCGGCGGGCTGTCGTGCACCAGCACCCAACAGCGGTCGAAAATCGCGGTGCGGAGGCTATCCGATATGTTGAGCGCGGTCAGACGGGACGTGCAGAGGGCCGTGACTAACAGGGCGAATTGAAGATCGGGCATGTCGGGGCGATGGATATCGAGCGTCTGCATAGTCGGTTGCCTCTCACATGAGGCGTCGGAATGGCCCCCAGTGGTGATGACGCCTCGGTCACGGATTGATTCGCTCAGGCTTCGACATGAATGTCGAAGAACGCGCCGACGCTTTCGAGCAGCCGCGCTTTAATTTCATCCTTTGTGCCGTTCATCACGTGCAGCGTCATGCTGCCTGCCGATCCATCCGGCAAGGTGACGGACATGTGAGGGTGCGCCAGTTCGGGCGCGGTGCCCTTATCCAGCCGCATGCCGTAGCTCAGCGTGTAGTGGGGCTTCGCAATTGTGCGCGTTGCTTGCCATTCCGCCATGATCCACCTCGTTTCAGATCGTCGACAGGGCCTGTCGGCTGACGGGTGGAAGATTCTGGCGGTTCGTATTGGCCATCTCCCGTATCTTCTGCCCATATTGTTAGGCCGTCGCGAGAGCTGCCGGCTTCGGGAGAAACTCCCTGTAGCCGTACCGCTCGGCCAGGTACGCCTTGGCTTCCTCGCTGACGTACTCGGTGAATTTGTATCGATCGTCCTCGACGGTCTTGGCGTCTTCCATCACCTTGTCGGTCGGGATCGCATACTCGATATTGCAAGACGTATAGGCTTGAATATAGGTCGGACCGACTTCTCGGGCGATCAGCACCGCCTTCTTGATGCAGCTTTCCACCCGCCGCGGATTATTCGGCACGACAGTGGCGATATAGGCGCAGCCGGCGATTTTGGCCATGCTGACCATATCCATCTTTTCAAACTTCTTGCCGAGCGGGGCCATCTTGAGCACCGCTCCTCTGGTCGTCATTCCGCTTTCTTGTCCGCCCGTATTGCCGTACACCTCATTATCCAGCATGATCGTCGTGAACCGTTCCTTCCGGAACCAGGAATGGAGCACTTGCTGAAATCCGATATCGGCGGTTCCTCCGTCACCTGCCATCACCACGACATCCTTGGGTTTGTCGCCGAAACGAATTCGCAACCCGCGTGACAACCCACTGGCGACACCGTTCTGGTCGCCGTAATTGCCGTACACGAAGGGAATCGCCGCCTGCGAAATGGCCAGACGACCGCAGCCCGCCGTGCCGACCGTAATCGTGTCTTCGGGATTCGGGAACGCAATGATTGCCAACCGGATAAACAAGGTCATGGCGCAGCCGGCGCACATTGGATGCTCCTCAAGAATTTCTTTGAAGCTTCCCATTTGCGACACGGTCGTTTTTTTCCCGAAGGGACCGTGTTCCACCATATCCCGATATTCTTTCGGCATGAACGTGTCAAATCCAGGGGTGAACTTCACATAATCCAGACTCAGACGACACCTCCCTCTCTGTATGTTAACCGCGGTTGCGGTTGTGATGTTTACGCCTCTTGCGAAGTCAACTGCTTCGCGGCGGCTTTCTTGTCCTTCGCCTTGGCAGCAACTTCAGCCAGCAGCGCCTTTGCAGGCTCACTGATGTATTCCTTAAACGCAAACCGCTCGTTCGGCTTTTCCGAATCACGCATTTCCTGCAGGCCTTCCATGCTGTCCTTGCCGATCTCCAAAATGCATGGCGTGTAGAGCTGGAGATAGGTGGGTCCGATTTCCCTCGAGATCAAGACCGCATTGCGGACGACCTTCTCGACGAGCGAGGGCTTGCTCACCGTGCAATTCACGATGTAGTGACAGCCGGATTCCCTTGCAATCTCCGGGAGGCGCACTTTATCGAAGAGTTTGCCGACCGGGGCCATTTTAGCGACGAACCCCTTCTGCATAAGACCGCTTTCCTGCCCGCCTGTATTGGCATACAGCTCGTTGTCGAAACAGATAGTGGTAAACTTTTCCTGCCGGAACCACGCCTGGAGCGTCATGTCCAGGCCGATATCCACCGTTGCGCCGTCTCCTGCTAGCACGACCACATCCTTGGTGCGATTCGGGAAACGGACCGTCAAGGCCCGTTTTAAACCGGACGCCACCGCGTTTTGATTGCCGAACAGCGAGTGGATGTTGTGGATGGCGACGTGCGGGAAGACCAGGCTGGTGCAGCCGGTCGAGCCGACCATGACGGTGTCTTCCGGGTTGGGGAGTGCGGCTAAGATATAGCGAAACGCCATGGACTCGGGACATCCGGCACAAAGCGAGTGTTGCTCGATGAGTTCCTTGGAGGTGCCGATGTCTTTCCAGCCCCGGTCTTCCTTGCCATAGGTGGCATGGTTGACCAGGTCCTGATAATCCGACGGCATAATGTCATAGAGATCCGGCGATATGGTGATGCGTTCCTTGCTCATGGTGTTATCTCCTCTCAGACCTGCTGAGCTAAACGGTGTGCCCTGTTGGGGTCATACAATCGTTCTGCGTTCGTTTCACGCTCAACTCCCACGTCCGGCCAGCACTCCGGATCGCACCCCGATCGCCTTCTTGATTTCCTCCACGATGACTTCTGGGGGCAAGGTCATGCCACCGCAGACGCGCGGTCCCGCGATCACCCGCTCACTGCGGGGTATCGTCGCTTTGATTTCTTTGGCCAGCCACCCGATGACATTGAACTCCGGCACAATGATATGCGAGGCATGCTTGGTCGCTTCGCGAAGTTCTTCCTCCGGCCACGGGCGCAGGGTCTTGATTTTCACCAATCCGACACGAATCCCGTCATCGGCCAGCAGGCGGATGGCTTCGCGGCCCTGGGAGACGGCGGTTCCTGACGAGACGATGAGGATGTCGGCATCGCCGTCTTCGATATCGACCAAGCCATCCAACCAGGCAATCGTGTGCTTGCGGGACCGTTCCGCAGCAGCCCAGATTTCCTGTTGCCAGCTCGCGTGCGTGGCGTAGCTGATGTAGTTACTTTTCATCACGAAGGGATCGCGCATCATCCGGACCGGCGGACATTCCATATCCATGCAGGGTACCGGGGACCGGTACGGATCATAGGGCGGCAGGCACATATCGGCGGGAGTCAGATCGACGACGTCTTTCGTATGGGTTACGAAAAATCCGTCGCAACAGAGGGCCAACGGCAAATGTACATCCGGTTCCTCCGAGACCATGTAGCCCTTGAGAATCCAGTCATAGAAATCCTGTGCGGTTTCTGCATGCCAGACCAGCATGCCTGTATTCATGAGGTAGGCGATCTCGATCGTGTCCGGCTGGATCGACAGGGGGGAATTGATGCCGCGGCAGGTCACGATACATTGGATCGGCAATCGTGCCCCGGCCCACATCGGGAAATTTTCCATGGCCCGCATGGTGCCCGGCCCGGCGGTCGTGGTGAAGACACGGGCTCCGCCAAAGGCGGCGCCGGCGCACTGCGACATCACGGCAAATTCACTCTCCCCGCGGAAGTAATCGCCGATATAGCCCTCGGCAAACAGCTCGCCACACAGGGCGGCCGCCTCGCTCTGGGGTGTAATGGGATAGGCGACCATGATGTCGACATTGGCGCGCCTGACAGCTTCCTTAATGACTTCGCTGCCGGTAAAGAACGACGGCGTGCGAGGCGCCTCGTTCATCATCATGTATGGATCGGTGATAACTTGCCCTTTTTTATTCTTGGTTCCGATGATTGACGTGGTTTCCATGACCCGATCTCCTTCATGTCCTATTCGCGTTTCCGAACCGATGTCAGAACGCGATGACGTTATGCGCTGAACGAACTGCCGCAGCCGCAGGTTGTTTTTGCTTGCGGGTTCTTGATTGCAAAGCCAGAGCCTTGCACAGTGTCCTGATAATCGACCACGCATCCGATCAGCAGCGGGGCGCTTTGCGAGTCCATGATCACTTTCACCTCGCCCTTTTCAACGACCGTGTCGTCGTCTGCCAGCTTGGACTCGAACGCCATCCCGTACTGGTAGCCATGGCAGCCGCCACCTTTCACGTATACTCGCAGCCCAATCGTATCCGCCTCTTCCTGGATGAGTTCCCGAATCTTCTCTTCAGCCGTCGGCGTGATGGTTATCATGACAACACCCCCTTTACTGATCGACTGACATGCGCGACACACCTCAATCGACTTGCGTGTAGAGATACCCCTCCTCGCCAGAAGCGACAATCGCCTCCACGCATAGAAAGGCAATACAAGCGTTGTGAAAGACACTCTGGCGTAGAAGCGGCGGAGACCAGGGAATCAGTCGCGCAGGAGGGAAAGAGGACGCGCGAGGGATAGGACAGTCGGCGTGGCTCAATACGTCATACGATCACGCTAAGCGCTATGGGTACCGTAGTCAAGCGGTATTGAGACCTATTATACGCACGCATGCATAGCGTTACAGGTTTGTGGGATAGAGGATGACTTAGGCTACCGGAAGCGTAGCAGGACACCAAAGTATTAGTGCCACTGTAGAAATAATGATTCGATGACGGAAGGGATCTATTGGTCAGAGGACTTCTGCTGTGCTGGCAAATCAGATGTGCCGTTGTCGGCACCATCGACTTCTGTGGATTCTCCTTCCGAGAGCAGATCTTCGATTTGCCCTTCATGGCACGTCAGACCCTCGGAGGTAGGCTTCGGCCCATGGGCACCAGTTGACTTTCGAGCTTTGTCGCTTCTGCCATCTCCGCAAGATTCTTGCATGATTGTGGTCCTTGGTTAACGTTCCCGGCCCCTGCCATCACGCGATTGCCAGTTACGCCTTCCGTTAAGATCAACCACGGTATGGAGCTCAAGTTGTTTGGGCTAACCGCCGAGGTGTGGGCTAGAACCCATCCTGCGCACAGCGGACTCCGGCCAAACGTGCTTTGTCCCCTGGAAAACTTTGATCGCGCGAGGCCGCTTTCAAGGACAGGCTCGAGCCCTGGAACGATCCACCACGCAACACTTTCTCAAGCCCACGACTGGGGCCCTCTGGATTACTCTTTGGACTGGCCGCGTAATAACTCTCGTTATACCAGTCGGACACCCACTCGGAGGCATTCCCCGCCATGTCGTACACTCCATCGGAGCTCTTACCTGCCGGGTAGCTACCCACTGGCCGCAGACTATTACCGTAGGTGTTGCCGGAAGAACCCTGAGCGTAGTTGGCGTGCGCGAAGGTCGGTTCATTATTCCCCCAAGGATACGTCCGCCGATCGGTCGTCCGCGCTGCCTTTTCCCACTCCGCCTCCGTAGGCAACCGTTTCCGGGCCCAGCGGCAGTATGCATCCGCGGCATGCCAGCTGATCCCAATCACTGGCTGTTTCCGAGCCTCAGCCTCCACCCCACGGCGTGAATCCACCGAGGCAGCCGCTGCACAGCTCATCACAAACAGACTGGCCAGCGACATCCTCCTAAGCCATCGCCCGGGAGACGTCTCAAGAAGAGGGCCCTTCAACCTGGTCGTGGGATGTAATATCGACATGGTCGAATGTGATCCTCAGCTCCAGGTTCGATGGATTTCGGTCACATGTTCCACGCCATCTGACTTGGCGATTTCCCACTGCACCTCGTCCGGGATCGTGACCACCTTGCGCTCTGCACAATGCCCGAGGGACATCTCTAACTGTGCCCAGAATTGCCCGAACTGTTTCTTATTCATCATGTGCTCCTTTGGTTAGAGGATCGCAGACTACTCCGCATCCCCGATGATAGCCAAGATATACGAAGGCGACCTAGACCTGATGGCCGGGGACCCAGGCAAGCTGGCGCAGTAGCGGCGGAGACCAGGAAATCAGACGCGCAAATTCGTGCAAGAGGGATGCGCAGAGATGGGACAGTCGGCGTGGCTCAAGACGTCATGCCTGCACCCTACAGGGCACAGAGAGTCCTGTCAATGCATGTTATGCAGTGCAACTCTCTCGCGGAATCACTATTTCAATGGCAGTTAAACGTTCCGGATGCGATCTGATTGCGCCTGGAACGGGAGCCGATCACATCCAAATGTCTTTCCATCCAGCCAAGACAGCCGACCTACTCCAGGTTGCGTAGACCTCCCCTGACCATGCACTCTGATGTGTGGTTTGACTCCTGTTCAAGCACGTGTTAGAGTGGACCCTCGTACGAGCTAGTCTCCTTCCCCTCGCGTTTTCTGTGCCCCCTAGTCCCTGCGCGATTGGTTTCCAGCACCAAACGCTCTTAGGGATCCCTCTCCCTAATTCGCGCGATGGCAGCTAGGAGAGGAGATGATAAGGTGCGGTATCCGTGCTCACAGAGCTTGACCGACTGATTCAACGGAGCCGAATGATGAAGATGTCAACAGCCTGGGGTGGGAATAAAGCGGCGCGCAAGCGGAAACGCCCTGTGCAGAAGCTCAAGATCCGGTGGAATCTCTTGGGACTTCATGACGCGTCCAAAGAGGGCCCATCGCGCTCAATCGACGAAATTCGGCGGCAAGTGACGTCGCTGGCCAGTCAAGGCTTTGGCCCGGAAACGACGTCACGCTCTACCACCAAGGACGTACCCATCCGTTCCTCCACGAAAAGCGCGACACGAGGTCGAGGTGCCGCGAAGTAATCCGTCCCTCAACATGTATTCAGTATGAAGGAGGCTACCATCGGACGACCAGGAAAAACGACGATCGCCAAACGCGACCGTGAAAAAGCCAAGCAGATGAGACAACGGGAAAAAGATGAACGCCGTGCCCAGCGCAAGGCCGACAAACCCGAACGGCGCCCTACGGCTAGCGGGGAAGATCCCGACTTAGAAGGTCTCCGCTGGGGTCCGCAAGCCCCCCTGTTCTACATCGCGAGTTACGAGCTGGCGGCGAAGATGCAGTTGCGCGCCGCCGAGGTCTCCGACTTGTCGCGGGAAAGCGCCGCGACGCGCGCGCTC
>JACPZN010000382.1 GCA_016195505.1 Nitrospirota bacterium
CCCTGCTCATCCCTCGTGACTTACCCTCTACGTTTCACGCGTCACGGTTTCTGATGGCAACCCATAAGCGTCACGGACAATCTGAATCGGGTGAAGCACCGCCTTCCCTCCCACGTGCGCCGTCGCGCCAGCTTGATCCAGCTGTAGCCCGGCTAATGGACAATCGGACGCGACGAGATCGGCGGGAGTTTGCTCGATCGCATGCACGGCTTTCCCTGCAATCTTCATCGAGAGCGAAAAGAACTCGGTCTTGGCGGACCAGGCACCGTCGTGTCCTGATCATTTTTCGATCACCTCGACTTGCGCGCCGGCACATTCCATCAGTTCTTTGGACTTGAAGCCGATGTTCTGGTCTCGCAGGTGGCAAGGAATCTGATAGGCGACACGGCCCGGCTTCGTCGTAAAATCAGTCGCCAGCTGCCCGTCTTTCTTCATCGTCATCAGATACTCGCAGACATCGAAGGTCCGCTCGGCCACCTTCCTAGTCTGCTCATCGCGGTTGAGTTCCGGATATTCGCGCTTGAGCATCAGGCTGCAGCTGGCGGTCGGCACGACCACATCATACCCCTTGACGACCCATGAATGCAGCGAGGCCACGTTGGTGCGGGCAGCCTGTTGGATCGCCTGCGTATCGCCGATATCGAAACTCGGCATGCCGCAGCAGCGCTGCTCCGGCACCACGACCTCGACGCCATTCTTCTCCAATACCTGCACTGTCGCCTTGCCGATATCCGTTGCCTGAAAATTGACCAGGCAACTGGCAAACAGCGCGACCTTACGGACGGGCGGATTGGCCGGTTTCACCTGTGCACGACGGCCAAACCAGCGGGGAAACGTCTCGCCTGAAAAATGCAGCACGTACCGATCACGATGGATTCCCGCAAGCCGTTCCAGGATCCGGCGGACCAGCCGGTTGGCCAACAATCTATTTATTAGTGGGGCGGTGGAGCTTCCCAGCCTCCCAAGAGCATCCGTCATGATCAGGAGACGATCGCGCCACTGGACGCCGCGCTCCGCGGCGAGGTGCTTTTTCCATGCGACCATCAAATGAGGGAAATCGATCTCGTATTGATGCGGCGGCGTATAGGGACAATGGTTGAAACAGAGCTTGCAGTAATAGCACTCGTCGACGACTTGATAATGATCGGCCGGCGTCAACTTCGCCACAGCACCTTCGTAGCCATCAATCCGATCGAGCAGCGTATTGAACGAAGGACAGAGATTGAAGCAGCGCCGGCAGCCGTCGCAGATCTCGTAGATCCGCAGCGTCTCTTTTTCCAGCTGTTTGGGATCGATAGAATGGATCAGATTGAGACCCTTCATCATCCGTTCCTCGAAAAGCAATCAGCGGTCAGCCTTCAGCAACGCGTTCCTCCTCTGTTGCCGAAAACTGACCGCTGAAGGTTGTACTGGGGACGGGCTGTTAGCTCTTCAGGCTGTCCAGTCCCTTCTGGAACCGATTGGCATGCGAACGCTCGGCCTTCGCCAGCGTTTCAAACCATTCGGCCAATTCTGCGAAGCCCTCGTCGCGCGCGGTCTTGGCCATCCCCGGATACATCTGAGTGTACTCGTAGGTTTCACCCTCGATGGCGGATTTGAGGTTGGCATCCGTGTTGCCGATCGGGATACCGGTCGCCGGATCACCCACTTCCTTTAAGAAATCCAAGTGGCCGAAGGCATGGCCGGTTTCGGCTTCCGACGTATCGCGAAACAGTCCGCCCACATCGGGATAGCCCTCGATGTCCGCGCGCCGTGCAAAATAGAGATACCGCCGGTTAGCCTGTGATTCACCCGCAAAGGCATGCTTGAGATTGTCGTGGCTCTTGGTCCCTTTTAAGCTCTTTCCCATTTCATCCTCCTCATTGTTCTACTCATGTATCAAACTATTCGTAGAGGGTCTCTCTCCGTTCCCGCGGGGGCGCAAATAAGATAGCGCAGCCGTCGTGACAGGTTCAAGGGCTTTCCTTACCAAAGTTCATCCGTCTGCCGTTCGGGTTTCCAGCGTACGGTCACGAGGAGACCGCGGCTGGTGCTTCGTTACCGTCGCCCAGGCAAATATGTTAGACTGAGCAAATATTGATCTCCCTCGGGTATTTCTCGTGTGAGGACTATATGACGATTCCTTGCCGCTTCTTCACCCGCCCGATCGCGTGCATCTTGGCTCTTCTTGCCACGCTCGCATCGAGCTGCTCGCACGATCCCTATCAACAGCGAGCGGACGTCGTAAAAGACCATGTCGAGAACTTCTACGGTCATCTCAAGGCCAATCGAGTGGGGGCAGCCGTTCAGGAGAATGAACAAATAGAAGCCATGGCTGATCAGATGGCGGAGACCGTCCGGAAACGGGCTCAATTACAAGGGACGTCTCAAGTCGAGCGGGAGTTCGCCTTAATGAAGACGACCCGGGAAACGGCGGCGCAAAACTGGATTGCGCTGGGTCAGTATTTTGCCATCAAGCAACAACCGGACAAAGCCCGTTCCTCCTACCAACGCGTGGTCGACACCTATACCAACCCAACAGAGCGAACTTACCGGGACCAGGCCGCACGAGCACTGAAGGATCTGGATATCGTAGCGCCAGCCCCTCACCGGATGAGCCCTTAGCCTCCCCCGATCGAGATGGATATGACACCTGCTTGGCGACCTCCGTTTTTGTGACTCTCTCCCGATGCATGCCAGGCTCCTCATCTTGATAATGGTCGTGCTCACCGGATGCGTCCATCGAATCCAGGTGAATCCACTTCCTGCCGGTCCTACGTCGACGACGATCCCCCGATCGCTTCAAATAGCGGTCGGTCCGCTCTTGATGGAAGGTGCGGATCATATGCCAGGCATTACATTGCTGGAATGGCCGCAACGCGACCTGAGTCAGGCACTCATCCGGTACGTCCAGCAACGGGACACGTTTAGTTCAATCTCAACAAATCCCGCTGACCTCACCCTTCGCGTGGCCACGAAACTGGCGCTTGCCTCCCGACAAGGTCGCTATCACTACCGAGTCCGTTTACAGGCGGACATGAGGGAGACGGCCCAGCTCATCAAGGCCTATCTCGTTGAGCATGTCGTGGCGGGATCGTCGGTGCGGTGGGTCACTGCTTCCGACCGTGACCCTATCGAAGCCGCACTTCAGTTGGCCTTGGATGACTTGCTGACTCAGATCGAGGCAGATCGATCACTCTACATGAGCGGGAAAGGACAACCTGCTCAATAGCGTCCCATCTAACCGCTCATGCCGCGCTGACGTCACAGAAATATCGCGAGTCTGTACTATTTCAGTTCGCGGCGAATCACCTGACGGAATCAGCTTCAGGCTTTCTGAGCTCGCGTTGCGGAGGTGGCGACATATTCAGGGCAATCAAGGCGGAGGGCCCGATCCCCGAATGGAGTGTTGAAAAACTCGCAGTGATGGGGCTGGTCCTCATCGGGATGGGCATGCGGACGGAAGTGCTCACAGGAAACGCACATGCGCGCCACGGGAATTTCTCCCTGCACCTGCAGGGCGCGAATGAGTTTGACAAGGGCGGTCAGGAGACCGACCTGTTCTTGCGTTGAAAGTTGCTGAGTCGCGGCAGCCAGGACCTCCGGCCACCCATTCACCACTCGGCCCGCTTTTGCCCCTTTGGCGGTCAGATGAACCATCACGATGCGGTTGTCGACCTCCCGACGGAGGCGGCGCACAAGCCGCTTCTCTTCAAGCGTCCGGATGACCTCAGAGGCGGTGGGCAGCTTGACGGACAATTCTCGAGCGATCGTTGAGACGGTCGCCGCCTGATTGCGCCGCGATCGGAGAAAAGTCAGCACTTGAACCTGCAGTGGGCCGACACCCCGCCGTCCTTGCCGCCTCCAAGTACGGCTCTTCATAGCCAAACCGATTTTCGAAAGTCCTGTGACCAAGCGATCAGGAAGAGCGTCTTGACCGGTCTTCATCGACGGAGTCATGAAATCCTCACAGCTGACTGGATGGCGCGTAGTCTATTGCGCGCCACTCCTTCTCGTCAAGCCTCAGATCCGCGATTGATCCTGAAGACCTCCGGCACTCCGGTATCCTGTTCACTCGCTGTTGTCGCTTGTTGTTGGTTTGTGACTCAGGAGCCAGGCGCGATTTCTGCTCCTGATGCCCAAGACAAAGAAATTCCGACAAATTGCTCCAGTTGAATGCCCTATCATCGAACCACAAGCACAGAACAAGTAGCATGCTGAACTAGGCGAGTCGAGACACTGCCGAGCAACACTCGCCCGATCGCGCCCAATCCCTTGGCGCCTGTGACAATTAAATCCGCCTTGTGCTGTTTGGCCACTGTGAGGATTTCATCCGCCGGCTTGCCCAGCCTCATGGCCTCTTGCACCTGGAAACCGACTTTCGCCACCTTGCCCACATAGCGCTGCATCACTGCCTTCCCAACTTCTCGCAGTTCCGGATATTTGAGATATGGCATCACATGCACAACGGTTACCATAACCGGCTCTTGATCTGGACCATCGGGGGTCGGATTGATATTGCGGAGCAGGAACCGGACAGCTTTGTCCGATGCGGGCGAGCCATCGATGGCCAACACAATCTGTCTCACCGGGCGGGGCGCCTCCTTCACCACCAGGACCGAACAGGGCGCATGGTGGATCGCGTGGTTCGATATGCTACCTAGCATGAAGCGGTCCAACGCATCGAGGCCGCGTGAACCGATCGAGAGAAGCCCGATGCCTCGTTTGGCGTGCTTGACAATTGTTGCGGGGACTCCACCGCGATCCATCATCACCGTTCCACTCAAGCCCAACGAAGCCAGCAGCACCGCCGCTTGCTTCTTCGTCGCCTTCGCGTTCATCTCCATTCGCCTTATTTCAGCTTGGAGATACCGTTCTGTCCCTACGATCATGGGCTGAATCAAAAAGGGCGCGCGCAAACCAGCCACGTCGACGACATGCAGCACGCGGACCACCGGCTGGGTACTGAACGGCACCTGTGCCAGCCATTCGATCGCCCACCGGCCATACGTTGACCCATCTGTCGCCGCCAAGACTTTCATACGATAGATCCTTTCGTCTGGTGATTCAGATCCTGCTCAGCCGACGCCGGCAAACCGATCGCGAAATGCCTCCGACGACAGACCTGCCAGTGCGGCACAGCGGACAAGCACGACCGGATCGTTGAAATCATCTTCAGTGAGTCGAATCATATATTGCCGGGCGATCTGATACGACTGCGAACTAACATCCACCATCCTGACTTTCGCCCGTCCGGTGGCAGGATCTAGCATCTGTTTGAACGGAATCGGCGTGAACCGCCCGTCCTGGATCGACACCATCGCCGCCGTCCCCCCGTCGAGTAAATACTGCGCGGCGCAGTAGCCGAGGTCGCGTGTGTATTCGATGTCGTATGGAATGGGGTCCGC